>NZ_JAZHLJ010000109.1:0-8679 GCF_036549495.1 Aurantimonas sp. C2-5-R2 | reverse complement strand
GACTGCGGGAACGGCAGGTCTTCACGGGCCAGGACATCCATGCCCAACACTAGATCTAGTGGGTGTGGGAATCAACCGGATAGGCAAGGAATGGTCTTCTAAATTCCGTAAATACGGAATACCAAAAGCGCGTTATTGACCGGTTGGCCAGTCTGTCGGACGATCTGTTTCGAGAGTTTGATTGGGGGGCAGAAGAAAATTGGACGAATGACAAAAATGCAGAAGAAGTAGTTTCACATATAAACTCTGAAGTTTTAAGAAATAAGCATGAAATGCTTACGGGCTCGTGGGAGTATTGCGGTATACCAATTCCGAGAAGGACAATAAAAATTCGTGAAGAGCAGATACGTCTGGAATCAGACCCGTTTATTCCAGAGCATATCCGCGATGCAGTCGTGTCACATTTAAGGGGCCGCGAAGAGGCGATGCTCACAGCCGTGGAATATGCGACAAAACAGTATCTCTCCGGGTTAAAGCAGGGACGCTACTGGGATACCTTGGATAAAAATTACCATTGGTTTCAAAACCTCATACAAGACTCGCTGTACCAGAGCGGATATGGGATTTCCGACAACGAAGCACAGGTAAACGATATTCGACGCATGATTCAAAGGCACTTTGAAAGCTATGATCCCCTCGCCAAGCAGGGTCTGCCTGCGAGGCTCAAGAAGTTAGGACGTTTTAAGTTTACCCAATCCACAGCTCATTCCAATACCCAAAAATGACCAAATGGTCAGAAAAAAAAGAAAATTAAAACAAGGATTTATTGGATCTTTGGTCGAGAGTTCGAGTCTCTCCGGCAGCACCAGTCCGCTTTCACTGCGGACCTTGCTCCCCCTTCTTCACTGACGCTGATTTGCCTCACGGCTTTGGTTCACGCTTCGAGTTTCACCGAACGGCCGCGCTCATGGCTCTGCGTTGCGGCGTCGGCCAGCAGCCCCGCCTTCAGCCCATCCATGCCAGAGGGCGAAAGCTGGGTCCCGCTGGTGACGGCGTCGATGAAATAGGCCAATTCGCGGCGATAGGCCTCGGCATAGCGTTCCAGGAAGAAATTCTGGACGGGGTCGGCCGCGACCCCCGCCTGATTGGCGAGGACCACCGTCGTCTGGGGCACGTTTTCCGCCTTCAACAGGCCCTTCGAGCCATGCACTTCGACGCGCTGATCGTAACCATAGGTCGCCCGCCGCGAATTGGAGATCTGCGCGATCTTTCCCGTTGCGGTCTTGAGCAGCACGGCGGCGGTGTCAATGTCGCCGGCTTCGCCGATGGCGCTGTCGACCAGGCAGGAGCCGACGGCGTGGACTTCGGTGATTTCCTCGCCGAGCAGGAAGCGGGCCATGTCGAAGTCGTGGATCATCATGTCGCGGAAGAGGCCGCCCGACGACTTGATGTAGGAGACCGGCGGGGGGCCGGGATCGCGCGACAGGATCGTGACGAGCTCGACGTCGCCGATATCGCCATTGTCGATCCGCGCCTTTAACGAACCGAAATGCGTGTCGAAGCGGCGATTGAATCCGATCATCAACGGCGCATCGCCGATCCGCGCCAGCGTGTCGCGAATCCGTTGCGAGTTGAGGTCGACCGGCTTTTCGCAGAACACCGCCTTGCCAGCGCCCGCGGCCGTCTCGATAAACCCGGCATGGGTGTCGGTCGGCGTGCCGATGATGACGGCGTCGATGTCGGCGGCCGTCAGGATCGCGTCCGCCGGGCGAGCCTTGCAGCCGGACGCGGCCGCAAAGCTCTCGGCCGACTGCGGCAGCGCGTCGGCCACTGCGACGAGCCGCGCGTTAGGATGCGCGACGATATTGCGCCCGTGGATCTGGCCGATGCGGCCGCATCCCAGAAGGCCGAAGCTCAGCATGACATGTCTCCAGAAGTCCAATCTCGCGTCGCAGGACTAATCGCTGAGATTGGAATAGACAATCCGAGCTTGAGAAGGATTAGAATTCAGTCTCGGGACGGTGACAGAGGCCGGACCGACGACGAAGGAGCGACGAGATGCGCAGACGCGAAGCCGAACATCCGTTCTACCGCCCGCTCTGGATTCGCGTGTGCCTGACCGGTGTGCTCGTCGTCTGGACCGCGCTGGAATGGGCGAGGGACGAGCCCTTCTGGGGCATCATGACCAGCGCGGCGGCCGTCTGGGCGATCTGGACCTTCTTCCTCACCTACGATCCGAACGCGGCAGGCGCCAAGGCACCGGCGCCCGGGGAGGGAACGGCCGCGAACGACACCGAGACCAGCGAAGGAAAGTGACCCGATGTCCCATCTGCGCGTTCGACCGAAACGCGACCACGACCGCGTCATCCACGTCACGCCCGAGAGCGCCGGCTGGAGCTATGTCGGCTTCGAGCTGTATCGGTTGGCCCCCGGCGCCAGCGTCGCCGAGCGCACCGGCGACCGCGAGGTCTGCCTGGTGCTCGTCTCGGGTCGTGCCTCCATGGCAAGCGATGGCGAGGACTTCGGCCTGATCGGCGAGCGGATGAGCCCGTTCGAGGGCAAGCCCTGGTCGGTCTATGTCCCCGCTGGCGACCGCTGGCAGGTGACGGCCGAGACCGCCGTCGAACTTGCCGTCTGCTCGGCGCCGGGAACCCCCGGCGCGCATCCGCCGCGGCTGATCGCTCCGGTTTCGCTCGGCCGGGAGACGCGCGGGCAGGGCACCAATGTCCGCCACGTCACCAACATCCTGCCCGAAACCGACCCCGGCGCGGATTCACTGCTGGTCGTCGAGGTGATCACGCCCGGCGGGCACACCTCGTCCTATCCGCCGCACAAGCACGACACCGACAATCTGCCGGACGAGTCCTATCTCGAAGAGACCTACTACCATCGCCTCGATCCGCCGCAGGGCTTCGCCTTCCAGCGCGTCTATACGGATGCGCGAGACGACGGCACGCGCGAACTCGACGAGGCGATGGTGGTGGAGGACGGCGACGTCACGCTGGTGCCGAAGGGCTATCACCCCTGCGCGGCGACGCACGGCTACGATTTGTACTATCTCAACGTCATGGCCGGGCCGACGCGGACGTGGAAGTTCCACAACGAACTGGCGCACGAATGGCTGGTAATGCCGCCGGCGTGAGATCAGAAACGGGGCTTTGGCGGGCGGGCGCGTACTTGTCCGTCTCCGGCGAGAGTTCGGCTTGCCTACTGTTATGGGGCCGGAACCATAATCATGCCGCCCCCGCGATATCCAGGAGAAGCATCGCAAGGTCACGCGGCGCGGTTGCCATTGCGCCATGTCCGCTGGCGATGTCGCGCCAGTCCCATGTCGGTCGGCCTTGACGGGCGGTCATTTCCAGGAGAACCGGACCACCGGTCGGGCTCCCCGCTCTGAGCCGTGCCCACCCCTCGCGCCGCTGCAAGATCCTCCGGCCGACCGTTTCCCTTGAACGAAGCAGGCAAGGTTCAAGGCATGTGCCCCGCGCCTGAACGGTGGCTCTGCGTCTCAGCCGCGCCGCTCGGCGGGTCTGTCCTCCGGGGCGATGAAGCGCACCGTTCGCAGGATCGCGATGAAGGCCGCGGCGGCGTCGTCGATCGCGCGATCGTTGTGGATGCGATGAACCCCCTCGGCGCTCTCCGGCACGTCGAGCGTCGCCTGGCGTCGCAGCCGCTGGTCGATCTCCTCCGGCGTTTCCCGGCCTCGCGCGGCGATCCGCGCGACGAGCAGGTGGCGTGGAGCGGTGATCTCGATGATGTGGAGGCGGGAAAAGCGCTCCGCCGCGTTCCGCAAAGCCGCCCGCGACACATTGGCGACGACGGTCTCGCCGGCCTCCAGGCGTCTCGAAATCTCAGCCGGCAGGCCATAGGAGAGGCCGTGCGCCGACCATGTCAGGCAGAAGGCGCCGGCGGCCTCAGCCGCGGTGAACGCCGCCGGAGTCAGGCTGTCGTGGTCTTCCGCGTCGACAAGCGCGATGCGGGTGACGGCACGGCGGGGGAAGAAGAATGTTGAGTCCGTGGCGAGTGCTGCGGCGGCAATCGCCAGCAGCGAATCCTTGCCGGCGNGTCGACAAGCGCGATGCGGGTGACGGCACGGCGGGGGAAGAAGAATGTTGAGTCCGTGGCGAGTGCTGCGGCGGCAATCGCCAGCAGCGAATCCTTGCCGGCGCCGCTCGGCCCGACGACGGCGACGAACGACCCGGGGGAACGATTTACGAATGGGGCCGCCGCCCCGCTGGCCTGGCGTTGCTTCGTCGTCGGCATCAAGTGGCATCTCTGCAGAGAAGGCACGGCGACGCAGCAGCGGTCGGCCGCTTGTCCAAACGGCCGGTCCATATGTTCAGCGCCGGTCGGTCCGCGCGGCGATGGGCCATCTCCTGAACGGCGGCGATGTCGTTCCGGGTCAGATCGTCGCGGCAGGTTCGGGCCGCGGGCTCCAGGATCGGCGCGGCGGCATCCGGCGAAGCGAGGCCCTGATGATCGACGCGGCTTCCTTGACGCGAAAGGTAGATCGCGTCTGCCCATTCCATATCGGCCGAGCCGTTGGGGATCAGATCATCGATCTGTTCCCGCCTGAGCGTCGGTTCCTGCGGCGCTGTCTTGAACATCCGTTCCCCCTGGAGGCAGACCATGCGCGCCTGGGCAACTGCCGTGAGACGCTCCCCTGTCTGCCACGATTGCACGTTTTCGGCGCGGCCGAATCGCATTCGCGGAATTGTACGGAATCGTCCTGCGCAAGTGGAATCATCAGCCTTTGAGACGAAGATCGCATCCGCGCCCGCATTTGCTTGTGAAGCGGACGCTGTTGGATGGGTCCTGGACCCAGTCAATCCCGAAACTGGCCCTATGGTCGGATCGCGCCAAGCCTTAAGCCTTGATCAGGCGCGCCCGACGCTGCCGCAGCCTGAAATCGAGCCATCGGGCGGGCACGCGCCCACGGGCGCAGTGGACGGCCTATCCCGTTGAGCCGGGGGATCCGAGGGGCGCGCCATCCTGTCGAGCGGATGCACGAGAGGCAGGATGGCCAGCGTCTCGCAGGCTGAGCCGCCGGCCGTCGCAGCTCTCCACAATCAGGCGATGAAAATGAGGATGCCCACATGAATGATACGCTGACGGCCGCCGATCTCGCAGCCACCTTCGACGCCTTCAACCGCCACGACATCGAGGCCGTGATGCGGGTCTTCGCCGACGATTGCGTCTTCTACACCGTCGGTGGGCCGGAGGTGTATGGCACCCGGATAGAAGGCGCCGAGGCCATGGCCAATGCCTTCAGCGGCGTATGGTCCACGATGCCTGACGCCCACTGGGATCATCACAGCCACTTCGTCCAGGGTGACCGGGCGGTTTCGGAATGGACGTTTTCCGGCACCAACGCCGACGGCACGAAAGTGGAAGCGCAGGGTGCCGACTTGTTCACGCTGCGCGGCGGCAAAATCATCGTCAAGCAAGCATTTCGCAAGAACCGCCCGCTGCTCACGGCCTGAACCCAGCGTCGCGCTCCAGATCCGGGAATCCGAGCCATGTCCGATCCCATTCGTCCCAAGCATTGGCCCAAGGCCAGCTATGATCCGCACTACGATCCGCTCGTCGATGCCGGCCCCGGCCACAACCGCGATTACGCGCCGACCTACTGGATCGGGACGGCTGGTCCGCCGCCCGAGGACGACGGGCCGGTCTCGGGCGACATGGATGTCGATGTCGTCGTGGTCGGCTCGGGCTACACGGGCCTGTCCTGCGCCATCCATCTGGCCAAGGAGCACGGGATCAAAGCGACAGTGCTCGAAGCCAATACGGTTGCCTGGGGCTGCTCGACCCGCAATGGCGGGCAAGCCCAGATTTCCTCCGGGCGGTTGAAGCGGTCACAGTGGATCCAACGCTGGGGAGTCGAGGTCGCAAAGAAGCTGCACGCCGAGATCCTGGAAGCGTTCGAATTGTTCCGCGATCTGATCGGCTCTGGCGAATTCGATTGCGAGCCGCAAGACGGCGGGCATTTCTACATCGCGCACAAGCCAGGTGTGCTGCCGAAATTGGAAGCGGAATCGAAGCTTCTCAATGACGTGTTTGGTTACGGTTCTCGCATGCTCGGCCGCGAGGAACTGCATGAGCGCCATGTCAGGGATCAGGAAGCGGCTGGGGCTATGCATGAGCCGGACGGCATCTCGATCCACGCCGGTAAGCTCGCCTTCGGCTATCTTCGACTGGCGCGCAAGCTCGGCGCCAAGGTGCATCCGGCCAGCCCGGTGATGGGTTGGGAAATCAAGGGAGGGGTGCATCATCTGACGACCCCTGGGGGCACCGTGCGCGCCCGCGCCGTGGCGCTGGCGACCGCCGGCTACACGCCGCCGGGGCTCAGCCACCGCACCAGAAACAGGTTGATGCCGATCCTGTCGAATTCCATCGTTACGCGACCGCTGACGGAGGAGGAGAAGGTGGCGTGCGGCGCTCAGACCGGTTCACCGTTGACCGACACGCGCACGCTTCGCCAATACTATCGGTTCCTGCCCGACGGCCGGATGCAGATCGGCAGCCGCAGTGCGATCACCGGCGCCGATGCCGAAAACCCGAAGCATCTGGCGCTTCTGCAAAAGGGGCTCACCCGCAAGTTCCCAGCGCTGGAAGGCATCGATCTGGACTATTCCTGGTGGGGCTGGGTCGATGTCAGCCACGACATGATGCCGCGGATTTTCCAGCCGGACCCGGCGCAGGCAATTTTTTACGCCATGGGCTATGGCGGCAACGGCGTGATGTATTCCGCCCAGGCCGGTCGGCGCATGGCGCAGATGCTGGCCGGCAAAGGTGCCGGCCTCGACCTGCCGATCTTCACCTCGCCATTGCCGAGTCACGGCATCCTGACGCCCTTCCGGCGGTTGGGCCAGCGGATGATGTACGGTTGGTACCAGTACACCGATGAATCTCGATGAATTGGCCGACGACCTGCCACTTATACCAACCTGCGGTGATAGGAACCCATTCGACCGGCCATTTCCCGCACCTTGGCGCCGATGCGTGGCGAGGAGCGGGACGACGCGCGATGCGGCGCATCGGGCGAGGCCCGTGACGAAGCCAAGCGCGGCGCGCGCCCGGCCTTCGGTGGGCTGGACGGGCCTGCCGGACGGCGTCGCACCGCTTGCCCGATGCGCCGCATCGAACCGCGCGGTGCTCCTGGCCGGACAAGCCCGTTCAGCGCCATCGAATAGGTCCCTATCACCGCAGGTTGGTATTAGAGATGTCGTGATGAAGATGACGATCGAGGAGGTGAAGCTATTGCAGATGCGTGAGGTCGCGCATGCGCTTGGGATCATCGGGCTACGGGCATGGAGCCGACCGGCGGTCACAAGGCGCTCCAGGCCCCTGAGCCGCAGGCGTCACTCACCTTCGTCGCGGTAGTCCTCAAACAGGAGCTTGGCGAGCGGTTCCGTTTTTCTACGCCCCGCTGGCCCGGCCGCCGTTGCCGCGGCGATCGCCTGCACGCAGGTGACGGCGATGATATGGAAGACGTCGTCGGCGCTGCAGCCGCGGGACAGATCGTTTGCGGGTTTGGCCAAGCCTTGCAGGATCGGTCCGATCGCCTTGGCGCCACCGATCCGCTGGGCGATCTTGTAGCCGATATTGGCGGCGTCGAGATTGGGGAAGACCATGACGTTGGCCAGGCCCTCCAGCGGGGAACCGGCCGACTTGGCGGCGCTGACGGCCGGCACGAAGGCGGCGTCGAACTGCAGATCGCCATGTATCTTGATGTCGGCGCGGGTCGTTTTGACAAGATCGGCGGCGGCGGCCACCCGGCTGACCCGTTCATGCTTGGCGCTGCCACCGGTCGAGAACGACAGCATGGCGACGCGCGGCTCCTCGCGGATTAACTCGGCGTAGGAATCGGCCGAGGCGATGGCGATCTCGGCCAGTTCCTCGACACTCGGCTCGACGATCATCCCGCAATCGGCGAAGACGAAGCCTCCCTTGGTCGTATGGTGGTGCTCGCAGAGCATCATCAGGAAGAAACTCGACACGATCTTGGCCTGCGGCGCCCGGCCGATGATCTGCAGCGCCGTGCGGACCGTGTCAGCGGTAGTGGCGATGGCGCCACCGACCGTCCCGTCGGCGTCGCCCTGTCGGACCATCATCGCGGCAAAGCCGAGTGGTGTCGTCATGGCCGCCTTCGCTGCGGCCTCATCGACACCCTTGTGACGGCGCAGTTTGTGATAGGCGGCGGCGTAGTCGGCAGTCTGCGGCGCCCGTGTCGGGTCCAGGATGGCGACGCTTGCCGGATCCAAGCCGGTAGCGTCCAGCTTCGCGGCGATTGCCCGCGGGTCGCCGAGGAGTGTGATCCGGGCGATGCCCTCGCGCACCGCGCGCGCCGCACCCTCGATGATGCGCGCGTCCTCGCCTTCCGGCAGTACGATGTGTTTTGGCGAGGTCTTGGCGGCAATGATGATGTCGTCGAGTGGCTTCATGGTTCGCTGTCCTCGCGAGTGCGATTTGCCACGGCAGTCCGGGGCCTGAGCTCATCGCCGTCAGTTCAGATATGCGATGCCGATGAGGATGAAGGCGGCGAGGAAGACGGTCTCGGCGACGACGAGGAGGACGGCTTCGCGGCCGACGGCGAGGATGCTCTTCAGCGCGGTCTTCATGCCGACGGCGGCGATGCCGAACAGGAGCGCCCAGCCGGAGACATCGGCGGTAATGTCGGCCGCCTGCTTCGGGATCAGGCCGAAGGAGTTGAGCGCGGCCAGCGCCAGAAAGCCG
>NZ_JAZHLJ010000108.1:0-8968 GCF_036549495.1 Aurantimonas sp. C2-5-R2 | reverse complement strand
TCGACGTTGTACCGGCGCGGATATGGAGCGTCGGCAATTATGCACTCGGCATCGCTTTCAGCGACGGGCACAATTCCGGCATCTACACCTTCCCGGCGCTGCGCGAGATCGAGAGCGCGGAGATCGAGGATGTCTAACTCCGCCACGCGCCGCCGCATCCGCGCGCAGGCATCTCCGCGCGATCCGGAGACGATGCGTTTCATCCTCGACGCGCCAGTGCAGGACGGCCGCTCGGCCAGCTTCAACGCGGCGACGGACGACGCCCCTCTAGCGCGAGCGCTATTTGCCACGGAAGACGTCAGGAGGGTGCAGGTCATGGGCGAAACGATCATGGTCACGCGCGCGCCCGGCAGTGACTGGCAGACGCTCAAGCCGACGGTCGCGGCGGCAATCCGTCGGGTTCTGGAGAGCAGCGACCAGCCGCTCGGCGCCCCGCCCGCTCAATCTTCGGCAGAGGGCCGGGACGCGACGCTTCTTGCGGCGGTCACGGAAGTGCTCGACACGCGGGCAAACCCCTCGATCGCTGGCCACGGCGGCCACATCCGCGCCGAGGACGCAAGGGACGGCGCGGTGTATCTGCGGATGTCCGGCGGCTGCCAGGGCTGCGCGGCGTCGTCCGTAACGCTCAGGAACGGGGTCGAGACCATACTGCGCGCGGCTCTCCCCGCGATCCGCGAGATCGTCGACGTGACTGACCATGCCGGAGGTCAGAACCCCTTCTACCGCGATGTGCCGGGGCAAAGCCCGGTCTTCGCGCGCCCCGTCCCGCGTGGCGTCATCGGATGGGATGGTGGTCAAGTGACGATTGACCCGAACTACCTCGCGCCACGCCTCGGGCTGAAGCCGGACGCATTGCGGGCAGGATTGGCTTGCAGCGACATCGTCATAACGACAGAGGGCCGCCCCGCACCCTCGCATGAAGAAGGGATGCGGGTGATCGTGCGCAGTGCCGAGCGCACTTGGGCGGCGGAAGTCATGGCTGACGGAACTGCGCGAGAGCTTCCGCCCCCGCGGGCGGCGGCGGCGCCTGGCGGACGCACACCCGCCACGCTTGCTCAAAGTGTCCGCCGTCACTTGCACACTCTGCCGGCGGACAAACTGCCGATCACCTACAGCGCGCTCGCCTGGGGACTGGGGCTGTATGCGCCGGGCTCCATCCGCAAGATCACCCGCGCGCTCGAGACGACGATGCGCGAAGACGCAGAAGCTGGCCGTCCGTTTATCGCTGCGCGCGTCGTCGGCCGCGGACTTGGACAGGTCCCCGGGCGCGGGTTCTTCGACCTTGCCCGCGCGTTGGGTCGCGGTCCGGAGCCGGGCGAAACCGAGCGGGAATTCCACGATCGGCAGATGAATGAGCGCCGCTCGTCAAGCTGACGAAACGGCGCGGGCGAGATAACGAGACCTCGACCGGTCTTGCCGCGCTCGGTATCGGCGAACGCGCGCTCGCCCGCCAACTGTCCGGTCAAAACGGGGTGCGCTCCAGATGCCTTGTCGCCGCTACCGGCGGCGCCCTTCGAATACGCCGAATGGAAGACCGCCAAGGTCCATCTCAACTATCACGTCGATGTCGAGCGGACGGTCTATTCCGTGCCGCACGGGTTGATCGGCCAGAAGGTCGACGTGAGGCTGCTCCATCGGGTCGTCGAGATATTCCACGACCACAAGCGGGTCGCCAGCCATGTTCGCCGGTCGGCGCGCTCTGGCCATGTCACCGTCAACGAGCACAACCACAGTGCAAGCAGCGAGGTAACCGCGTGGCCTTCCAACAGATCGATATGGCTCGAGATCGAGGGCGACGCCGGCCTTGGCCGACTTCATTCAAGGAACAGGTGGTTCTGGAAACACTGGTGGCGGGCGCCAGCGTCAGCGCGATCGCCGTCAGCACGACATCGATACGTCCCTGATTTACCGATGGCGACGTCAATTTTGTGTTGAGAAGGCCGATGAGGTTGGCGATGGCGAACAGTTTCTCCCGGTCGCCATTTCCAACCAGGTGCTTGGAACGCCAGCGAAGACGCAGGTTGCTACCCGGACAACGGGACGACCGAAGTCTCGGCGATCGCGAGCCTCGCGGATCGAGATCAAATTCGCCGGCGGCAGCACGATCCGCGTTGACGCAGGCATCGATGCTGAAGCGCTCGCCCGCATTCTCGACGTCGTGGATCGTCGTACATGATCCCGGCTCCGAGTGGCGTGCGTGTCTGGCTGGCGACGGGCCATGTCCACATGCGCAAGGGCTTTTCCGGATTGTCACTGATGGTCCAGGAGACGCTGAAGCGCGATCCAAATTTATGTGTCGGGCGTGATTATGTGGCGGCGTGCGCCTGCGGCCTGTGGTTCCGCGGCGAAGGGGAGTTTTGCCGCCAAATAATATTCAAAGGTTCTCCAGCAGGTGCAGCACCGCGTCCTTCGGCCGAAAACGGGTGGTTTGATTGCCCGAGATACCCGCCTTGTCCAGTCCGCGCCGCATCATCTCGACATCCGCGGCGGCGTAGCGGTGCGTGGTGGCGACTTGCGCATGACCCCGCCAGGCCTGGATGGTCAGAAGGTCCACGCTGGATTGCAGCAGCGTCATCGCGAGCGAGTGCCGGAAGATATGAGGCGAGATGGATTTACGCGCCAGCTCCGGCCTGCCCACCGCGGCTGTGGCGGCAGTCCGCCGTACAATATGTGTCGCGCCGAAACGCGTCAGGCGGGTCTCAGGTAGGCCGACAAAGAGCGTTCGCGTTTCTTGGCGATCGACTCCTCGCTCGCTCATCAACGCCGTCAACGCTTTGGCGAGATCATCCGGGATCGGCACGACCCGTTCCTTGCGACCCTTGCCGCGCAACAGCACCTGCGGTCACGCTCGATCGAGATGGAGGTCGCAGGCGTTGACGCCGAGGGCTTCCGAAACGCTCGCGCCGGTGCGCGCGAGGAAAAGCAGCAGGACCCGATCGCGGCGGCCGCGCGGGGTTCGCTTATCCGGCGCGGCAATGAGAGCGTCGACTTCGCGTGGTGTGATATGATGCGTTACCTCGATTGCGACTTCTTAACCGGAATGGCGAGAATGCGTTGGGCGACGCCCAGCGATGCCGGATCGCTCGCCGCCACATGGTGGAAGAACGACCGGATCGCCGTCAGGCGCGCATTGCGCGTCTGGATCGTGTTCTTCCGCGTTCGCTCGAGCTCGTTCAGAAAGGCGAGAACGAGGTCGCGGTCGAGATCCTCGACCGCCAACGCGCAAGGCTTGTATCCGGTGCGTTCGGCGGCGAACAGGATCAGCATGCGCAGGGCGTCTCGGTAGCTGGCGATGGTGGAACGGCCCGCGTTCCTTTGCCTGGTCAGACGGTTGCGAAAGAACGACTCCAGCAGCGGCGGGAGTGGAAAGCGTGCGCTCATGAGACACCTCCGCCGGCGAACGCGCGGTCAGCCGCCATACCCAGAAGATCCGCGGTGGCGGTCACATAATAGGCGGTGTCGGTGTAGCGGGCATGGCCGAGATAGGTCGCCAACAAAGGCAGCAGCGCTTGCACATCGGCGTTCTCTCGATGCCAGACGGCAAGACGCGTGACGGCGAACCGATGCCGCAGATCATGCGGCCATCTTCCCTCCCCCGGCGTCCCAGTCGGGTAGAGTTTAGCGCCGGCCTGCAGATGGCTTGCCGAAAACGGTCCGCAGCCCGAGTTGGAGCTCGCTCAATTCCGTGATCTCATCGATCGTATTCTCGCTAACGCTGAATCAGTGGAATAATCATATAAATATATCCTTATGTGATATTGACTGCGTCCCCGAATTTGGCGTAGCAGGACTCGTCACGATTCCTGCTCTCCTGTTGAGGCAGCCGGACCGAAGGTAACGAGCCGCGAGCCAGAAGACCTGCCGCGACACAAACGGCAGTCGCTTGGCGGAGTATCCGGTGGCGCGCTTGGCGGTTCCGCCGGGACACCCGTCGGCGCGTCCGCACGGTCCTTGCCTCCAATATTGCAATTGGGGTTTAGCCGATGTCTTCTCTTCTCTGTTCCGTCAGCACTCTCGGCGTTCCGCGGATCGGGCCGCGGCCAGAGCTCAAGTTCGCGCTCGAATCCTACTGGTCGGGCAAAACCACTGCCACCGACCTTCTCAAGGCCGCTTCTGACCTTCGCGCCGCAAACTGGGCGCGTCAAAGGGCGCTGGGCGTGAACAACATCCCGTCCAACGATTTCTCGCTCTACGATCACGTCCTCGACACGGCGGCGATGGTCGGCGCCATTCCGGAACGCTACGACTGGAAGGGCGGACCGTTGCCCATCGACACCTATTTCGCGATGGCACGGGGTAGCCAAGGGGGTGCCGATGCGATCTGCGGTCATGATCATGGTCATGACGGGGGAGGCAATGGCGTGCCCGCGCTCGAAATGACCAAGTGGTTTGATACGAACTACCATTACATGGTTCCCGAATTCGGATCGGAGCAGGACTTCACGCTGGCCGCGACGAAGCCTGTCGACGAGTATCTCGAAGCCAAGGCGCTCGGCTACGAAACGCGTCCTGTCATTCTTGGACCGGTCACATTCCTTAAGCTCGGGAAGACGACGGAGAAGGGTCTCGATCGCTTTGCATTGCTTTCCCGCCTGATGCCGGTTTACGAGGAGTTGATGCGGCATCTGCAGATGGTCGGGGTTCGCAGCGTACAACTCGATGAACCGGCACTCGCGCTCGACCTGACCCACAACGAACGTGAGGCCTTGCGTTTTGCGGTCACCGGGATGGCGAAAGCGGCGCCCGGCTTGAAGATCATGCTCACCTCCTATTTCGGCGGCCTCGGCGACAATCTCGATCTAGCGCTCTCGCTTCCGGTGGCGGGCGTCCATCTGGATCTCGTTCGTGCCCCGGACGAACTCGAAGTTGCCGTCGCGACCGCGCCAAAAGGTCTCATCTTGTCGCTCGGTGTGATCGACGGGCGCAACGTCTGGCGGGCGAACCTTCCGGCCATCCTCGATCATCTCGAACCGATCGTCCGCGATTACGGGGCCGATCACATCGAGATCGCGTCGTCCTGCTCGATGCTGCATGTGCCGATCGACCTTACCCTTGAGGAAGGACTCGATCAGGACGTGGCGTCATGGCTCGCCTTCTCGGTTCAGAAGATCGAGGAACTCGATGTAATCGCACGGGCGCTGCGTGAAGGCCGCTCGAAGGTGCATGACTCGATCGAAGCGTCGAAGTTAGCAGCCGCCGCGAGAGCGTCCTCGTCCAAGGTGCATGACGCGGTCGTGGCCGCTCGGATGGCGTCGACCACGAAGGATATGTCCCGTCGCAGGAGTGCATTTGCGGGACGCGCGGCGCTTCAAAAAAAGGCCTTGGGTCTTCCGCTTTTTCCGACGACGACGATCGGATCGTTCCCGCAGACGCAGGACGTAAGGAAGGCCCGGTCGGCCTTCAATAACGGCAGTCTGGACTTTGAGGAATACGAGACGTTTCTGCGCACCGAAACGGCGAAGGCCGTCCGCTGGCAGGAGGAGATTGACCTCGACGTCCTCGTCCATGGCGAGTTCGAGCGCAACGACATGGTGCAGTATTTCGGCGAGCGGCTTTCAGGGTTCGCGTTCACCAAGCATGCCTGGGTCCAGAGCTATGGATCGCGCTATGTTCGTCCGCCCATCTTGTTCGGTGACGTGTCGCGGCCCGAACCGATGACGGTCGACTGGTGGCGATATGCGCAGTCGCTGACCGCCAGGCCGATGAAGGGCATGCTGACCGGTCCGGTAACGATCCTGAACTGGTCCTTCGTGCGAGACGATATCCAGCGTTTCGAGAGCTGCCGGCAAATCGGTTTGGCGATCAGGGACGAGGTTTGCGACCTCGAGGCTGCTGGTGCGAAGATGATCCAGATAGACGAGGCAGCCCTTCGCGAGGGACTACCACTCCATAAAGCCGATTGGAGGGCGTATCTTGGCTGGGCGGTGGACTGCTTCCGCCTATGCACATCGGGCGTTTCAGACGAAACTCAGATCCACACCCACATGTGCTACTCGAAGTTCAATGACATCATCGCGTCGATTGCGGCAATGGACGCCGATGTCATTTCCGTCGAGACGTCACGCTCGCGGATGGAGCTTCTTGACGTCTTCCGGATCTTCAAATATCCGAACCAGATCGGCCCCGGCGTCTACGATATCCACTCGCCGCGCGTGCCGGACGTCGAGGAGATGACGCGGCTTCTGACGCTTGCCCGAGAACGCCTTTCCGACGGGCAACTCTGGGTGAACCCCGATTGCGGCCTCAAGACGCGTAAATGGGAGGAGGTCCGCCCAGCCCTCGAAAACATGGTTGAGGCAGCACGTCGTCTGCGTACAATGACCGAGGCGGACCCATAACAAAGGGTCGTCGGGGTCCACGCGAAAGATCGATATCGTCGTTCCCGGCGATACCAGTCATCGAGGGATGCTCTTCGGAGGTGTGTGCCTCTCGTAGGTGGGCAATGCGGTCCTTCGCAGGCCGGCATCGTCAAAAGCCAGTCTGAGGTGGCCGGCCGTCCGCCGACAGCACCAATGGCACAGAAATGCGATTGTGATTTGAGGAGGATTTGGGTCTCGTCGTAGTGACGAAGGAACGAAGACGAGACCCAAATCCTCCAAGCCGAAATTGCCGGCAAGGGCATCTGCCGAGCAGGTGGTGAAAGATATCTACCGGCCGACCCGACGGCGCTTTTCGGGCGAAGACAAGATCCGTATTGTGTGGACGGGCTGCGTGGCGAAGACAGCATTGCCGAGTGCCGCAAGGAAGGCATTGCTCAGAGCCATTATCATGAGACCTGTGCGCGAAAGCGCTTGATGGCTGGGTGTTTGCGTGATTCAATTCTCTTGTCGGAGCATGAGGATGGGACGATGGCGCGGCGGCGGATTGGGCAGGAAGATCTGAGGTTTGCAAAGAGCGACGCACGGCGAGCCGGCTCGCTGAACGAGATTGCCAACCTGGTTGACTGGGCCGAGATCGATCATCATCTGGCTCCGATCTATGCCTCGGCAAAGGGCGAGCAGGCTTGGTCGCCTCTGGCCCTGTTCAAGGCGCTGCTGCTGGCGGTTTGGCACGATCTTTCGGACGTGAAGCTGGCCGAGGCTCTGGATGATCGGGCGAGCTTCCGCCGGTTTTGCGGTTTTGCGGCGGACGAGCCGACCCCGGAGCGCACCAGCTTCGTGCGGTTCCGGCGGGAACTGGTGGCCCGGTCGCTCGACCGGGTTCTGTTTGAGGCCGTGACGCGGCAACTCGATCGCAGGAACGTCCTGGTGAAGACGGGCACGCTGATCGACGCGACGGTGATCGCTTCGGCCAGCAAGGGGAAAGACGAAGAGGCACGCTGGGTGAAGCATCGCCGCCGGCCCGCCATCCATGGCTACAAGGCGCATGTAGCCACAGACGCCGGTGGCGACATCGTGCGCGTCGTCGAGATCACGCCCGCCAACCTCAACGACGGCAAGATGCTGGCGGCGGTGCTGCCGGAGAGCCCTGGCGAGGTCTACGCGGACCTGGCTTATGCCAGCCATGCCAACGAGACGCTGATCCGGACTGCCGGCGGCGTATCATGCCTGCCGGGCCGCGGCGTCTGGGGCGGCGAGGAAGCCCTGCGCCGATTGGAGGCGTGGAACAAGGCGGTCGGCCATGTTCGCCGCAGGAATCTTCGGAACCTGCAAGCGCAGCTATGGTCTGTCCCGGATGCGCTGGAGCTATGGCGGAATCTGGGTGATGACGGTTTGAAGGAGGCGAGCATGGGCCCAGCGGAACAGACCCAGCATTCCAAGCATTCCCCTTAAAGTGAAGGAGATCATGATGTCGAAATTTTCCGTCGGTAATCACGTCAGCTGGAATTCCGAAGCTGGCCGGGTGAGCGGCAAGATCATGGAGGTCCATTACGATGATTTCGACTACAAGGGTCACCGGCACCGTGCGTCGAAGGATGACCCGCAATACGAAATCAAGAGCGACAAGACCGATCACATCGCCGCTCACAAGGAAGGCGCCCTGATGAAGATTAAGTGATGGTGGCGCAGTTCACAACTATCGGTCATTCCAGCCGCAGCATCGAAGAGTTTCGGGATATGCTGCGTGAACCGCAGGTCGACGTGCTGATTGACGTCCGTTCGTTTCCGCGATCCCGCACCAACCCTGTGTTCAACATCGACCAGTTGCCGGACGACCTCGCGAATGTGCAGATCGGCTACCGACATTGCCCGGCGCTGGGAGGGCGGCGGCGCAAGCAACCGGGCATAGCTGAAAGCCTCAATGCGATGTGGCGCGTTCAGAGTTTTCACAACTACGCCGACTACGCCTTGGGTGATGAATTTGCTGCCGCATTCGATGATTTGGTCCAGCTTGGCCGCGACCGTCGCCTGGCATTGATGTGCTCTGAAGCCGTCTGGTGGCGGTGCCACCGCCGTATCATCACTGACTACCTGCTCTTGAACAGCCACGAGGTCGATCACCTGATGGCACCCGGGCGTATTGATAACGCCACGCCCACCCGTGGGGCGCAACGAACAGCACAGGGAAAGGTAATCTATCCCATCAGCAGCACATGATCGGAGCATCGGGGTAAGGCGATTGTGTCCGGTGGACACTTTTCGAGCGGACAATAACGGCGGACCAAGTTAGATTTCTGGCTATCCTCGGGAGAGGCGCACCCATCGCGGTTCGCTCCCGCCTCCAGACGAATTCAGGTTCCTTCCTGGCAACATTCGTATGCTGGCGGGCGAAGCGCGGGACATCGCCAGCGACAGAGCCGGATGTTTGGGAAGCTACCCGGAAGCCAGATCCACTCGCGCCCCGCACAAACACCAACAAACACGTGTCTTTCTGACCGGCCACCGGCGTCCGGAAGCCACCGGTATCCACCCGACCAATGAGCCACGCCCACCATGACGGTGACAAATTAGGCCACGAAGCGGCGGCGAGAGGGTCGGCCGCGCCGGAGTAAAACCCGGCCAGTGGATAGGCTGTTTTCCTTTTGGGG
>NZ_JAZHLJ010000107.1:0-8995 GCF_036549495.1 Aurantimonas sp. C2-5-R2 | reverse complement strand
GATCATCTGAAATCGTTGCTCACGATCCCCCGAAATCTCTGCTCACGATGCGGTGAAATCCGTGCTCACGATGCGGTGAAATACGCAACCGTAGAGGCAGAGAAGCAGACGGCGATCGAGCTCTGGACGCGATAGCGCGACGCGCGAGGCCGAGGTCTCGAAGGCATCCAGATAGCCGGTATCGAGCGCGGCCTCCTTCAGGACATCGAGCAGTCCCGTCATCGGCCAGCGTCTGCCGATCTCGGCCTTCACCGCCGTAAGGGCCGTGGGCTCCGGCGCCGGTTTGAACGACGTGACGCAAATCCGGTTCTCGCCGCGCCACAGGATGCGAACCTTGTCGTTGCCGGGAAGATCGGCATTCAGAAGGCGAAGCTCCTCCTCCAGCTCCCTCTTGATCTCGCCGATGAAGGCCTTCGCGTCCGGCGTCAGATTGAGGCTGGAATAATAGGCGGCGGGCTTCGCCTCGAAATCCTTCGGCAGGTCGTCGTCGGGATTGCGGTAGCGATCGGCGCCGACGATCCAGATCTCCTTGGCGCGGATGCTCTCGCGCAACTGGCTGAGGACACAGAGCTCGTAGCTGATGCGATTGACCCGGCCGTCCTTGCCGATGACCGCGCCACGCCATTTGGCCGGAACGACCTTGTCGATCGGCACATCCTGCCGGGAAACGAAACGGCGGCCGTCGTCGACCATCGTCCTCATCCAGTCCACGGCGTCGACGACAGGGCGCCAGGTCGCGTTGTTGGAGCAAAACTCCAGGACTGAAAGCAGCTTCGGCACCATGCGGCGGTAATGGCTGGCGTAGGAACCACGCATCACCTTGTAGATGCGTCGGTCGAGCGCGCCTTGCGCGTGGTACTCGTTGATGATCGCCGTCAACTTGGTTTCGCCGGCCACTGGGAAGATCACGTCGCAAACCCGTCCTGACGGATTGTCGATGGCCGCGCCGGCAATATCGACCAGCAGCCGTTCCTTGCCGTAGATCTTCTCGATGTCGCGGGCGATGCCGGCGATCACCTTGCGCCTGGAACGCGTCGTGATCCGATGAACCGTCTCGATCAGAAGGTCGATCATGGCGTCGATGATCTTGGACTGACGCGACATCAGGAAGACCGCGTAAAGTCCCAGCTGCCTCGTTCGCGGATGACGGCGCATCTCCGACGCCTTCTCACCGCCGACCCGTCGCTCGATCTGTTCGATCCAGGCTGTTCCGCAAACCAACAGGAGATCCGCCGGCAGATCGAGGCTTCGGATGAAGGCCAGGCGGTCCGTCACGGCGATGATGTTGTCGAGCGAGGCCTGCCCCGCATCGCTCTTGATCGAATGGAACCCGGTCTCGCTGTCGGGATCGGCGAGCGAAGCTTCCATCAAGGCCTGGGCATCAGGATGAAGGCGATCGGCGACACGGCCGAGATAGACATCGAGAAACCGCTGACGCTCCGAACGCGCGAGCCGCTCCAGTTTCATGCGCGACAGCGCAAAGATCTTGTTGTCCCGGCACCACAGGAACACCCGGTCCATCATCGCGCCGACCGTCATGCCGGACGGACAAAGCTCGCTCGATATCCAGGCTGCAAGCGCTTCGCGGTCTGCCGGCTTCATGCGCCGAAAGCCGAGATGTCGCAGGATCTCCGCGCGATGGCGCCGGCCTGAACGTCCTGCGAAATCATAATCGGAAAGATCGCCCCCGCCGAGCTGTTCGACGACATACCCGATCGCATCGTCAGGTACCCTGTCGGCCGCGTCGGCAAAAAAGCCATGCGCGGCAAAGAACTTCAACTGGACGGCAACACCCGGCCGTGTCGCAAGCGGCTTGCTGTTCACAAATTCGGTGTCGGAAAACGACAGGCTCCACTGACCAGCCAGGTCCTCAGCTGAAATCCTGCCGTCCATCCGCCCGCTCCTTCAAAAGCGGAAATCTCAATGGCAACTGGCCAGCGAGTCAATCTCGCTGGCCATGTTCACTCATCGTTCTTCAAGTTGGCCGAAACGGCAGCTTCGGGCCGATTGGGCCAATAACCAGCCACGACAGGACAGAATGGAAGTCACTTCTGAATCGGAGGAACCGCTCGCCGGTATCAAGGGAGATATATGTGGCACTTTGATCGAGCGACACCCCTCGCATCGCTAGCATGACTCAGATGTGCCAATGCATGACTCGTCTTGAGCGGGCCCCAGGTCGAGCCGTCGGCTTCCTTGATGGTCTCGCCCTCCCGGGATATCGACCTTTTCGACCAAAGAGATCCTTTTAGAACGGCGTCGCGATGCGAGTTGCTGTAAATTTGCGCCGTGCACGATGCACGAAGATGCGCCTTGGGTCTCTAGCCCGCGTTCGAACAATGGACGGTTCGTAATGAAAACCGCCCCCGCCATGTCCCTAAAGCCCAGGACCTACATGGGGGTTCTGGCCGTTCTTGGCGTCGCGCATCTTCTCAACGACTTCTGGCAGATCGGTATGATCACCCTGACCTTCCAGATTGCCGGCTCCCTCCTGCAACCATTGGTCGGCTTCTATACGGACCGACGCCCGGCCCCGTACTCGCCCGTCGCGGGAATGGTGTTCACACTGTCGGGCCTGCTCGGCCTCGCCTTCGCGCCGAGCTATGAATTCATCCTCTATGCGGTGCGGGCGCCCAGGCGCCCAGCCGGGGCGTGGTCCAGATGATCTAAGCACCGATCTGCTGCTGGGACATCGTTGCGCCCGACCTTTCCAAACGCCGGCATGGGAGCGGGCGTGCCTTTGTCTCTGGCGAGGCGCCAAGCGTTGAGGGTGAGCACCCAACGCACGTGCCGCACCACCCGGAACGAGGCGTTTGTTCAGAGACTTGCCGCAATTGAAGCCGAGCACCTGCGACATCGAGCTTTTGGGGCTCATGTCATGAGTGCGGGAAGTCCGCTCACGCCGTCACCCCCGTCACCGTCACCGAACAGGCCTTGAGGGAAGTGGCGCGGCTTCAGGCTGATTGTCTCGTCGCGATCGGGGGTGGCTCGACCATCGGCCTCGGCAAGGCTCTCGCGTTGCGCACCGGCCTGCCGCAGATCGTCCTGCCGACCACCTATGCCGGCAGCGAGGCGACACCGGTGCTGGGCCAGACAGAGGGGGCTGGTAGAAGACCACGCTGACCGACCTGCGCGGTTTGGCTTTCATGGCTTCACGATGCTCAACAGGGTTTCGAGATCGAGACGTCCGAGCGTTCGCGCGTCGAGCCCGTCTATGACATCGGCAAACAGTTGGCGCTTCGCCGTCAATATCTCCTGGATCCGCTCCTCGATCGTATCGCTGCAGAGATAGGCGTAGACATGGACGGGCCGATGCTGGCCGATGCGGTGAGCCCGGTCTTCCGCCTGCGCTTCCACGGCCGGGTTCCACCAGCGATCGAAATGGAAGACGTGCGACGCTTGCGTCAGGTTGAGCCCGAGGCCGCCGGCGCGAAGCGAGAGGATCATGACCTGGCGGTTCGGGTCGCGCCCGAAATCCGCGATGTGCTGCGCGCGAAGGGCGGGGGCGACGGCGCCGGTCAGGACCACCGGCGAGCGGGCGAAGAGTT
This sequence comes from Aurantimonas sp. C2-5-R2, assembly GCF_036549495.1. Lineage (NCBI taxonomy): Bacteria > Pseudomonadati > Pseudomonadota > Alphaproteobacteria > Hyphomicrobiales > Aurantimonadaceae > Aurantimonas > Aurantimonas sp. C2-5-R2. The sequence goes on along the minus strand of NZ_JAZHLJ010000107.1, from coordinate 5,447 downwards.
CGCGGGCGAGTCGGTGTGCGCCGAAGGGCTCGGCAACGAACTGCGAGAAGACCAGCGCCTTCTCGCCCCGCTGAGCGGCGGCGTCGAGACGTTCCCGCATATCGTCAAGTTTCGGCGACTCGCCGCTTTCGGGGCAAAAATTGCAGATCTGCTTCAGCCGCAGGATGAGTTCTAGAACGTGGGTGATCGTCAGATCCGTCCCCAATCTCTCGAGACGCATCAAGCCTTCCTTCTCGGCGCGCTGATAGGCGGCCTGCTGGCGCGGGCCGAGGCGCAAAGGGACGATGGAGGCGAGCTTGGGCGGCAGGTCGCTCAGCACCTCGTGGCGTCGCCGCCGAAGCTGCACCTCGCCGAGCAGTCGGCGGAGCCCGACCAGCATGCCGTTGGGATCGAAACGGCCCGGCGCAACGAAGTCGAGTATCGTAAGGAGGTCGTCCAGCCGGTTCTCGAGCGGCGTTCCGGTCAGCGCCCAGCTTCGATCGCGGTGCAAGCGCCTAACTGCATCTGAGGTTCCGGTGCCGGCGTTCTTGATGCGTTGCGCCTCATCGATGACGACCACGTCCCAGCGTCGGTTGCCGGGTCCTGCCACGCCGCGAAGTCCCACGTCGGACCGCAGCGCCTCGTAGCCCACGAGATACACGTCGGCCACCGCGGCCCAGGCGGCGGCGCGCTCGCCGGTCGGCCCAACGACGGTGGAAAGCTTCAGCTCGGGAGCCCAGCGCCGGAATTGTGCCCGCCATTGCAGGACGAGGCCCGCGGGAGCGACGACCAGCGCCTGCCGAACGGCGTCGGCAGAGCGCAGGATGCGGAGCGCCGCGATGGCCTGAATTGTCTTGCCGAGACCCATTTCGTCGGCGAGCAGAAGCGAGGGCTGGCGAAGCAGCCGGTCGACCCCGGTCTTTTGAAACGGGAACAGGTCAGAGGGCCAGATGAGCCCGCCGTCCTCGTTCGAGCCGGAGACATCCATGCGCTGGCGCTAGCTCTCGGGGCTATCCGTGACGTCACGCTCCAAAGCCGCCTCCAGGTCCTGATTTTCTGTGTAGTCGGACGCCATCGATTCGGTAGCGATCTCGCTTTGCATCCTGTAGAGCCGCTGGATGTCCCAGTCGGTGATCCATGACTTGGTGTACTGACGGATGGTCTTTCCCGTCAGCCGCTCGCCGACGTCGATCAGCGGAGGCGGCCATCCGTAGGCAGTCTCGTAGAGCCCGCCGACGCTCTGCAGCCCCTGCCGCAACCGGCTCTCGTCGGGCGGCGCCAAGAAGTGCTGTCGCCGCTCGATGGTGCTCATCGCCAACTCGGCCAGGCGCGCCTGCCGATCGAGACCCTTGGCCTCGAGCGCCCGAGGAATCTTCTCGGTATCGAGCCGCCTGTCGAGGACGGCGTCCTTGAAGTCGTCGGTGATCGCGCAGACCGAGACGATCCCGGGTATGCCGACGTCCGGGGATAGGCAAAGCCAGCGACAGAGCTCGGCGTAGCTTCGTCCACGCTGCAGCGGCGAATACCGGCCGATCAATTCGACCTCGTCGAGGAGGACGCACCAGCCGCCGAAGCCTGCCGCCTTGAAGAGGCGAGAGGCGAATTGAAGGCGCTGCACCGCCAGATCGGCGGCCTTGACCGGTCTGATGTCGAAGAGCTTGGCGGCTCCGGCAGCGCGCAGCCATTGCCGCACCTTCGTCATGCCCAGCTTGGCGCCGCCGAGGAACCGGGCGATCGCGGCGAGGTCGTCGGCCGTCGTGACCTGCTTGGGGATAAGAAAAAGGAGCGCGGCAAACAGCGGCGAAAGTCCCGACCGAGGGCCGCTTGCCCAAGCCTCGAGGCGCTCAAAGGCAGGCGACCCTGGATCGAGGCGTGAGATCACCGCCGTCATCACGTCGTCGTTGGCGCCGGGAACGACGGAATGGCGCATCGCGGCGGCAAACAGCCGGTCCGGGTCAAAAAGCGGTGTTTCCTTGCTGATCACCAGACGGCTGACGATGAAGTTCTCCTGCAACGCCCGCTCGGCCAGAGTGCCGAGCAGATGCGACTTGCCGCTGCCGAAGCCGCCGGCGACGATCTCGCCTTCGATCAATCGCTCCGCCTCGTCGTCGGCCTCGCACCGGGCCAGCCGCTCGCCGAAGCGCTCGATCAAGGTCGGTTCGTTGCTCCCGAGGAGCCGGATCGCCGATCGGTTGGGAACGCCAGCGCGCAACGCCTCCACCGCCACACGCTGTGCACTGAACGGCGCTACCGCGGTCTCAAGTCCGGGCGGCTGGTCTGCGTCAGCGGAAAGGTGAAGCAGGGGCGCCAGTGGATTGTCGCGCCCGCGCGGATGCACGTCGGGCCATATCCGCTCCTTCAGCGCGGGATAGAGGGAAACACTGCGTTTCGGGTCGTCCTCGAAGGCGGTGTCGGCCAGAACTACGATGAACGCGCCCGTGAGGCTTTCGACCTCGTCGATGAGCTGGCGCAAGACCTCGAACGCGTCCAAGGCGGCGGCGGGCGTATAGCGCAGGCTCTCGGCCGTCGCCGGTCCGGCCTGCAGGACTTGGCGAAGATCGAGCGTGACCGCCAGCCCCGGTCGCCCTGTCAATTGCAGCCAACGGAACAGCGATTGCAGCATCGCACGCCCGTTGTGGCGGGTGATCCGGGCGCTGATCGAAGCCTCGCGCACCGTGCTGATCGAGCGAAGCTCGCCCCTGAGCCATTCGAGAACGGGGGTAACCGCGCGCGCGTCGCTCATCTCCATGCGACGCAGGCAAAGATTGGTCATGGCCGCGCGAAAATCCTGCGCCATCTCCCGGTCGTGCATGATGCCGGCGGTCAGCCATTGCTGAACCTGTTTGCGCAGCAGCGGCTCGGCGATGGTGTTGGCCGCGGAAAGCTCCTCGATCGGCGCGGGTTCGCCCGGCCGCGTCCACTCGTAGTGATTGACCCGGAAGGTCATTTCGACCCAGTGCTGCGCGAGCGTCTCCCAGTCGATCCGCCTGGCGAGCGCGAAGAACACGTCATGGATCATGTGCAGCTTGGTCTTCGCCGCGTCGATCTCCATCAAATCGAACCCGTGGTCCGACGCCAGGGAGGATAGACCACGCCGGATCTCGGCGAGCTCCGGCTCCTCGCCGATCACGAACCTGATGGCCGAGCCGCCTTCGGGAATGTACCGGGTCAGATATTCGCGCCGCACCACGGCGAGCCAGTCCCCCGGCCGAATGGCCATGTCAGGCCTCCTTCAGGAAGCGCATTCCGATATAAACGCGCTCGCTTCCCTGCTCGTCATAGGTCGTGACGCGCCGGACGCCAAGCTTGCCGAAGGTCGATCCGGAAAACCGGAACGAATTGTCATCCCGGGTGCGCAGATCGGGTTGCCGATCGAGCAGAAGAAGATCGCGGCCGAACTCCTCGATCGGGTAGTCGGAGCCCGGAAGCAGCGTCAGGAGCTTGTAAAGGTCGGCGAGCGGAACCACTGGCCCTTGACCGTTCTCCGCCTTCTTCCAGTCATCACCGGCCGTGAGCTTGTAGGCTTGATACAAAAGGTCGAGAAACTGTTGCTCCTTGAAGCGCTGCGGTCGCTTCTGCTGGCTGGCCAGGTGGCGCACCAGTTCCTTCGGCCGAATGCGGCGCTCCAGCTTCTTGCCGATGCGCAGCGCCGTCTCGCGCGCCTCGACCCGCAAGAGGAGCGGAAAGCAATAGATCCGGCCGTCCTTCTCGAACAGCTGGAGCCCGGCGTCACTCGCCGCGTCGCGCAACTCGTCGAGATACCCGGCGCCCAAATAGGCCGGTCCGTCGAAGTGCCACGCGTCGGCGAGCTTGCCCGCCGCGTCGGCGGTGTCCTCGCCTCGCTTCGCGACCGCCTCCAGGGACCTTTCGATCTCCGCGATGTTCCCGGTTTTGGCCGCGCCACTCACCCGACGGATCGCCCTGGTCAAGGCGTCAGAAACTTTCCGCGCCTCCGACAGCTCCGCCTCGAGCCTCTCCAAGGCTTCTTCCAGATCCGGCATGCGACCCGTCCCTCGTTAACGCCCGGTCACCGTACGGATTTCGAGTCGCCGCGCAAGTTNTGAAAAGCCCGTTGCCTCCGTTTCCAGGGCCGCGTAACCTTCAACCCCGGCAACGTCGTTCGCCGAAGTTCAACAAACTTCGGGACATCCCCACCCGGCACGCCTCGGCGCTCCTTGATCTGGTCGAGTGCTTCGACCAGATCACCCGGAACGTAGGTATTCAGCGCCACGCGACCGGCGGCCGCCTGCCGTGCCCGATGGGCGGCAACGTCCTTCCGAATCTTTTCCGTGTTCTGCTTCATGCTTACGAGTAAGCGGAGATTTGCCCGATTCGGGGGTCAGTTGAAGATACGTGTAAAAAGTGATCACGGCGGTCAGCTGGATGAGGCTCTGACCCGTTTGACGATGTCGCCGACAATGCCTCGGCTGGCTTTTCCATCGATGTTTGCGTGAATCTGGCGCACACTGAGCTTGGTCGAGACGGCGATCTTCTCGATCTCGGCGATCAGGCGCGGTGAAAGCCGCGGGCGGCCGAGAGATTTTCCCCGCGATCTGGCCGCCTGCATGCCGGCGGTGACGCGCTCTGAGATGAGCGAGGATTCCAGCTCGGCCATGGCGCCGATGATCGTGAACATGGCCCGGCCCATCGGGCTGTCGGTGTCGACCTGGTCCTGGACGCTGATGAACCGGACACCGAGATGCTGGAACTCCTCGAGCGCGGTCAGCAGATGACGGGTCGAGCGAGCGAAGCGGTCGAATTTCCAGACCAGGATGCAATCGAGGTCGCGATTGCGGGCGGCCGTAATCAGCCTGCCCAGTTGGGGGCGGCCTTCGCGTCGACCTGAGACGGCGACGTCACAATAGTCTCCGACGATCGTGAGCCCGGAACGTGCGGCGTAGCTGCGCAGGCCGTCATATTGCAGGTCCGGCTTCTGATCCGCGGTCGAGACGCGCAGATAGAGTGCCGTTCGCGTTCCGATCGGCTTGCGGTTCCGGGCATTGCCGTCCAACAATGTATTCCTTCCTGGACGCTAAATCGCTCCTCCCTATCTCCTTCAAATTCCACGCTTCTTTCAAGCGCTTCGGCGTACCCTTTTTCGGACACTCTGATGACGACGATCGATCGAACCGCTTATCCGCGTCCGGGCGAGCGGTTGACGCTCGAGGAACTGCAGGTCCGCTACGAATTGTCGGACGCCGATCGCGCTTTCATCGAAAGCAGCGCCATCAATCCCACCGGCAGGTTGGCCATGGCCGTCATGCTGAAGACGCGTCAGGCCCTCGGGTACTTTCCGGCCCTGGCCGATGTCTCCGAAGCGACGATAGCGCATCTTGCCGGCCAGCTCGGGCCGTCGCCTCTCTCCATGTCGATGGGCGATGTCAGCAGGCCGACGCTCTACCGCTATCGCTCCGTGATCCGCGCCCATCTCGCCGTCATGCCCTTCGACGATGCCGGAGAACGTCTGG
>NZ_JAZHLJ010000106.1:0-8997 GCF_036549495.1 Aurantimonas sp. C2-5-R2 | reverse complement strand
GGCCTGGACGCTCATCGCCAGCATCCGAATGCTCACGAGGCGCATCGCAAGATATTGGATCTATTGCTGAACTTTTGAATCAGGCTCTTAGGGAACTCACCTACAGAGAACAGATCGCACGCGACCTAAGATCCCGTCCGGCGGGTCGAGCGCGGCATGCTGTAGAGCACTTGCGCCACCGGCATGGCCGGCCGAGATTCCCCCCGACCGGCCCCTGTCCCCTACCAGCGGTAGCTGATCCGCCCAATGCCGGAGAGTGTGGTGGAATCGCTGGAGACTTCGCTGTCGAAGGTAGCACCGACCGCCAGGCCGCTGGACCAGAGCACGTCTGCTCCCGCCGAGGCGAGCAGGTAATCACCGGACTCGTCGGCGCCCTTGATCTGGAAATCCGACCCCGGCAAGGCCCGGAAACTCGCGTGGAGGGTTTCACCCGACACCTCGTCATGCGCCCAGGCGATACGGCTGCGCAGCTTGAGCGTGGCGTCGTTGGCGAGCGGAATGTTCTGGCCGAACCGGGCGCCGAGCTCGGTCCGCACGCCGGTCGAGTCGCTAGAGTCGATGTCGAGGGCGAAGATCGAATTGGTGTCCGACGACTCGCTGTAATCCGGGATGTAATATTGCTGGACCTGCAGGCTGGCATAGGGCGTGACCCATCCCCGGCCCGGTACCATGGCGATGTCGGGGACATCGAAGCGGTAGCCGGTTTCCACCCGGCCGGCGAGATTCCAGGCGGAGAAGTCGGCTTCGAAGCGTTCGGTGGTGCCGATCGTCAGGTTGCGTTCGGTCGACACGTCGCTGTAGCCCGCCGCAATCGAAGCAGCGACATAGGCAGCGTCGAAATTGGTCCGGCCGTAGATCGCCACATGCGCCATGTCGCTCTCGCCGGAGCCGCTGGCGCCGTCGAGACCGAACGTGCTCCTGCCGAGGCCAACGGCAAATCCGGCGATCGTGTCCGGGGTCAGCGCATAGTCGATGCCGACGGCAACGCCCACCGTGTCGATCTCGCGATCATGCGTTCCCCAGTAGCTGTCCCCGTCGGTTCGCGTCTCCTCGCCGTAGGCTGATATCCAGCCGTTCCAGGGTTTCGGCCGGGGGGCCGCGACCGGAGCGCCATACATCGCGACGCCGCCCAGCATCTGCAGGGTCGTCCCTGCCTCGGGGCCATAGCCGAGAACCCGAACGGTTGCCGGCGCCTCCGGCTGTTGAACGACGCGTTCGGGGGCGTAGGGGCCCTCGTCGCCGGTCATGCGGTCGAAGACCTGCGACATGAATGAATTCATCGCCTGCCGGCCGGCCGGCGCGACGGAGGAGCCGACCTCGCCGGTCAGCTGCTCCAGGAGAAGGACCGTCTGTGCCGGCGTCAGCAGGCGGAAGATCAGCGGCAGCTGGCCGGTCTCGTCGACGAATGCGTCGATGCCCGTGGCGACAGCGATCACTGTTGGCGGCACCACGACAACGGGCGGCGTAACCACCGGCGTACCGCCCGGCGGGGTCACCACCGGCGTGCCGCCCGGCGGGGTCACCACCGGGACCACCGGCACGGTCACCGCCGGCGGGCAGACCGAGATCGTGTTGGTGTCCAGCGTCACCGCACCGTTGCGGGCCAGAGCGGCGCCGCAATTGATGTCCGCGCCCGTGTTGAGGGTGATGCTCGTCAGGGCGAGGATCTGCCCCGCCAGCGTGGTTTCGGTGCCAAGCGTGGCCGAGCTTCCGACCACGAAGAACACATTGGCGGCTTGCGCGCCGTTGATCAGCGACACGGTGGAGGCGCTGGCTGTCGTCAGCGTGCTACCGATAATGATGATGAAGACGGCGTTCTGATTGAACTGCGCGTCCAGCGTCAGCGTCCCCGTCAGCTGTGCGGAGGTGTCGAAGTTGAACACGCCCGGGGCCAGCGTCAGCCCGGCGAGATCCTGCCCGGTGAGATCCACCGTTGCCGGCCTGTTGAAAAGGTCAGTGAACCGGGACGTGAGATCGATCTGCGCCTGGATCGCGACACCGTCATTGCGATAGAACGCGAAGGGTGGCGTCACTATACCCGGCGGAAAACCGGTGATTGCAGTGCCGGGACTGACGCCGACATTGCCGTTGATGATGGTGGTCCCGGTATTGGTAACCGTCGACCCCGCCAGCACACCAAAACTATCCAGGCTTTGTGCAAGCGATTTTGTTTCTCCGGCGCCGATCACGGCAAGTGCAGCCAGAGCGAGTTTTACACCAGCAAGTACTTTCATCGCAGGACCCCCACATTTTCCCCTATCACAAAGCCTTTAGTAGATTCCTGCGAGAAAGTCTGAACAAATCGTCGCAACTTAGCATTGCGATGGCCTGCATCGCGCTCCTGACCGGATAACGGCATGGCAGCTCGGGTCATCGTGAAGTCAGTGCCATCGGACAATTGCCGGGTACTGCAGGTGTTGGAACCATTTGCGATGGCGTCTAGGGCCAGCGATACGTCGTCAAAGGCGATGCGGGAGATGCGGTCTTTTACATCCGTCGGTGCGAAGGGCCGCACACGAAGGGGTGCTTCTCTGATTGCGGGCCTGCGCGAAGCCCGGCCCGCGATGATCGGACCGGAACCGGCCGTTGATCCTGCAGGGCACCGATGCTCATCGCATCACTGTCACTGAAGTGCCGACGCGGACGCGCGCGTAGAGGTCCAGGATGTCCGCGTTATGCATACGGATGCAACCATAGGACACAAAACCGCCGATGGAGCCCGGCCGATTGGTGCCGTGAATGGCGTATTCGCCGCCCGACAGTGTCATCGCCGCCTCACCCATCGGATTGTTCGGCGCGCCGCTGGGGATCAGCCTGGGCAGATCGGGGCGGTCGCGAAGCATCGCGAGCGGCGGTGCCCAGTGCGGGCGGATATACTTCCCGGTTATCGTCGCAGTGCCGGTCCACTGCCGGTCGGCCCGGCCGACGCCGACATCGTAGCCGATTGCTGTGCCGGGTCCGACCACGAGATACAGCCGGCGTTCCGCCGTCCTGACCACGATCGCCCCAGTCTCCAGACCCCCCGTGTCGACGCGAACCCGTTCCGCCGCGCCGGCGACATGGGCGAGGCCGCTCGTCGACAGCAGCGCCATGGTTACCAGGACCTGCAGGCAGCGGCGGCGCGGGCGGAAGACTGAAGGCACGGATGCAACCTCAACACAGGGTGATCAACAATCCGGCCGTCGCCGGTAGGTGCGCGGCCGGCTCTCCGACGGTTCTCTCAACAATATCATTGACCCGAACGCAATTCAATTCCTGCCCTCGCGCTTCACCCGGCACATCGCCGACCGCGACTACGAATGCGCCGCAGCGTGCCCGTGCTGGGCTCAGTCCCGGCCGCGGCGCCGAGGAAAGGGCAGGGGAGAGGCGAAAGGCAAGGGGAAGGGGAAGGGGAAGGGGAAGGGGAAAGGCAAGGCCAAAGGCCGAGGCGGAGGCAAGGGTAAAAAGCGATAGGCGGTAAACGTGCTGGCGGATCTTCAGCCAGGTTCGACCTTCGGCTTGCCGAGAATGCGCCTGACGCCAAGGCCATCTCGCTGTTCCGCGAGCATCCGGGATGTTCGTCACGGTCGAGGTCCCGCGCCAGTTCCTCGGGTCTCTATTTAGCTCCACTCGATCGTCAGCTAAGTGTTTGTGGCCGCACGGCAACGGTGTGATTCAAAGGAAACATGTGCGGACTTTAGATGGCGACACTGTGGCAACTTTCGGGCAATGTCCCGGCCATAGGAATATTTGACCTCTCACGTGGTTCTCGAAACGAGGCGATCGCGATGGTCAAGCGCGTTCAGACCAGCTTCGCCGCGGAGGGGGCGGATGCGACCTTTGCTCGCATCAACGACCTCTCGACCCCCGAATTCCACGACCGCGATCTCTATCCCTTCGTTTACGACCTGAAGGGGCTAAACGTTGCCCACGGGGCCCGCCCGGTCCTCGTCGGTAAGAACCTGAGTTCGCTGAAGGACCAGGATGGCAAGTATCTGATCCAGGAAATTATCGCGGTGGCGACCGGCCCCGGGTCCGGATGGGTGGACTATAAATGGCCGCACCCGATCACCAACAAGATCGAGGACAAATCCAGCTACATCGAGAAATTAGGGGACTACGTCGTGGGCGTCGGAATCCACAAGCCATAGAGAGAACAGGGGCGGAGAGACGACGGAATGAATGCGCGCTTCATGTCTGCATGGGTCAACGACCTGCCGATCGGCGTGAAGGCGTTCGGCGGCTCTGCGATTCTGCTGATTTCGCTGATCGCCACAGGCGCCCTGGCTGTCATGTTGCTCGGGGCGGTCGCCGAACGTTCGGAGAATGTCGCGACGTCGGCCATCGCGAAAGAGACGATCCAGGAAAGGTTGATCGACGCCGTCTCCGAAGCCCATCTCGACCTGTTTCGCTATACCGCCTGGGTGAGCAACGGCGTCAACAGTGAGCGTCTCGATCAGTTGCGCATGCAACTCACCCAGGAGGGTGAAGCAGCTAAGGTCCATGGAGCTCGTCTCGCAAGCCGTGACGACCTGACCCCCGCCGAGATGCGGGAAGCTCGGATGTTTACCGAAAACTGGACGAAATACCTCGCAGCAGCGAAGGAAACCGTCGATGTCGGGACCGTGGATCCGGCGATGGGTACCATGTTGCTCGGCGGGAGCGACGACGATTTTAAACGGGCCGTCAACCACTTGCGGAAACTGAAGGGAGCGGCGCGTCTTCAGACCCGCACGCTGGTGGATGAGTTGCTTTCGCAGGCGGCGACGGGCGCTCGCGCCATTCAGATCAGTGGCCTCGCCGCAATACTGGCATGCCTTGGCATCGTCTTTTTCTTCGTGAGATCCATCGTTATCCCGGTCCGTTCCGTGACGCGCGCCATGCGGGAAATCTCCTTCGGGAACCTCGATTTTCGCCCCAGGTCGGCAGATGACGGCCGACAGGATGAGATCGGCCAGATGGTTTCGGCGATTGCCGCTTTTTGCGCGGAGATGCGTGATGCCAAGGAGGTCATCGAGCGGAACGAGCACGATCTCCTGAGCCAGAACCAGCGATTCGACGCAGCCCTGGCGAACATGTCGCAGGGCCTGTGCATGTTCGATGGGAACAAGAGGCTGATCGTTTCCAACGCCCGCTTCGCCGAAATGTATGGGATCGATCCGGAGATCATAAAGCCCGGGATGCACTTCCGCGACATTCTGCTTCGCCGGATTGCCACAGGTGCATTCGTCGGTGGCGACCCGGAAGAATACATCCGAGAACGGCTGGTGTCGGTAGAGGAGCGTGTCTCCCGCGTGAAAGTCCACCAGCTCGCCGACGGCCGTTCCGTCGCGCTCTATCATCGTCCAATGCCGGGGGGCGGCTGGCTCGCCACGCATGACGACATCACCAATATTCGGCGGATCGAGGCGCAGATTACCCATATGGCTCACCATGATGGGTTGACGGATCTGCCAAACCGCATGCTGTTCGGCCAGAGGCTCGACGCTGCGTTCGATGCACGTTCGGGGCGCCGCAGAGTGGCCGTTCTCTGTCTGGATCTCGATGATTTCAAGAGCGTGAACGACACGCTCGGTCATCCGACCGGGGATCTCCTGCTCAAGGCCGCGTCGGCGCGCCTGATCGAATCCGTCGGGGAGACCGGTCTGGTGGCGCGCCTGAGCGGCGACGAATTCGCGATTATCGTGCCCGCCGTACGGAAACGGGGGGAGCTGGAAGGCCTGGCGCGGCGGGTCGTCGAGGCGATGGCACAGCCTTTCGATCTCGACGGACACCACATCTGCGTCAGCGTGAGCATCGGTATCGCACTCAGCACCAGCGAGACCGCAGAGGAGTTGGTCCGCAATGCCGACACCGCACTTTATCGCGCGAAGGCGGAGGGGCGGGGCGTCTTTCGATTCTTCGATCCGAGCATGAAGGCTGCCCTGCAGCGCAGGCGCCAGCTCGAGGTGGATCTGCGCCGGGCGATCGGGGAGGAGCAGATGGAGCTGCATTTCCAACCGATCATCGATCTAGCGCCGGATCGCGTTGTTGCTTTTGAAGCCCTCCTTAGATGGAACCACCCATTGCATGGGCCCGTCCCGCCGAGCGAGTTCATCCCGGTCGCCGAGGACATGGGTTTCATCAAACCGCTGGGTGAATGGGTAATCCGACAAGCATGTCTTGCAGCGGCGCAATGGCCGGACGACATCCGGGTGGCGATCAATCTGTCACCGGTGCAGTTCGGCAAACAAAACCTGGCGGCTGTCGTGGCTGACGCCGTGACCGAAGCCGGTATCGCGCCCCATCGAATTGAGCTGGAAATCACGGAATCCGTGCTGCTGGGCGATAACGACGCAAACCTGAAAACCCTCCAGGATCTGCGTCGCCTTGGCGCCCGCATCGTAATGGACGATTTCGGAACTGGCTACTCCAGCCTCAGCTACCTTCGGAGCTTCCCGTTCGACAAAATCAAGATCGACCGCGGCTTCATCAAGGACATTGCGACAAATGTGGAAAGCGGCGCCATTGTGAAGGCGGTCACGGACCTCGCCGCCAGCCTTGGGATGACGACCACGGCTGAAGGCGTGGAAGATCCGGAGCAGCTCGACTATCTTCGATCGCAGGGTTGCTCCGAAGCGCAGGGGTTTTATTTCAGCGCGGCACGACCGGCCGCCGAGATACCGGCCATGTTAGCGCGATTAACGATGGAAGCGATGCGACGGCGCGTGGGGACCGACCGCGAGGTCAGCAGTATTCCTGCTCCGGTGACAGACCGAAGATGGCGCGCCGATAGGGCCTAGCGCAGGATGACCCGGTCTTGGTGGGAACGGCGCGGACGTATCGCTGACGGTGGTTCTGACGGATCTGCCGCGAATTGCGCCCTTCAGACCCATCTGGCGCATCAGCCGGGCGACGGTGCAGCGTGAGGCGGTTGCGGATTGTTAGTCCGCCGAATCCGGACGGCCTGGGATTGGCCCGGAGGTTGCCGTTCGAGGTCGCGGACGCGGAAAGCTACGCGATCACGGGAACGTCAGCGCCTGTCGCAAGAGCCGGGTCGAGGAGAAGCCGAAGTAATTGCCCACCCCCTTGCCAACGGCGCGGATCGCTGAATCCATAGCGGCATGGAACGCGGTGATTTGCAGCGGCTATCGAAGGATGAACTGATCGATCTGGTGCTGCGGCTGCAGCGACCGGAGAAGACGTCGCGGACGTCGTCGAAGCCGCCTGCGACAGACCGCAAGGAGCGGCGCGACAAGGCCAGGCCGGGCGGCGCCAAGCTTGGCCACGAGGGCAAGGCCCGCGCGATGAGCGAGACGTTCGACCGGCAGGTCGACCATCGTCCTGATCAGTGCCCCTGTTGCCAGGCCGAACTCTCTGACGACTTGCCCGCCGAGACCGCAGGCGAATACGAGACGATCGAGCTTCCTGTGATCCATCCAGTGGTCGAGCGCCATCGGCGCCTTTCAGTGCGATGCCCGTCCTGCGGAGGGCTCGTCGTCGCGCCTTTGCCGGACGCGGCAAAAAGCACACCGTTCGGGCCGCGCATCCATGCCGTGGCGACCTATCTCAAGACCTTCCAGGCTTTGTCCTACGAACGTCTGCAAGGCGCGTTTGCCGATCTCTTTGGGCTGTCAATCAGCCAGGGCGGCCTGATGAACATGTTGCGGCGGTCGCAGACCGCCTTCGCACCCGAGCGCAACATAGCCATCGCGGCCCTGCGCCGGGCAAAGGTCATCGCCTCCGACGAAACCGGCGTGCGCATCGAGGGCTCGAACGCCTATCAATGGGTGTTCCGATCGAACGAAGCTGTCGTGCATCGCGCCGCTCCGACGTATGCCTCCGGCGGGAACCGCCTTGCGTAGATGAGGCAAGATCGCTGTTTTGCGGCGTGGTTTGGCAACCACGGTGCAAACAGCGAGGATAACCACGTGACCTTCCAGCGGATTGATCTGGCTCGAGATCGAGGGCGACGCCGGCCCTGGCCGACTTCATTCAAGGGGATGTCCCGTTCACTGTTGAATTTCTGAAGGGGGCGGCGTTGCCCGCCTTGAGCCGGTAGGCTCGGGGTGTCGAATCCACTTTGGAGAGCAACGCCATGAAGAATGATACCNGGGGATGTCCCGTTCACTGTTGAATTTCTGAAGGGGGCGGCGTTGCCCGCCTTGAGCCGGTAGGCTCGGGGTGTCGAATCCACTTTGGAGAGCAACGCCATGAAGAATGATACCACATCGACGACGGCGCCGGGCAGCGGGCCTGTGGCCGAAGCGTTTGCCGATGTTCAGCAGAGTTTCGAGCGGCTGTGTCTTGCGGCCGGGATGGAAGCGCTGGGGACCATGATGGAGGCCGACGTTGAAGCGGCGTGCGGTCCGCGCCATGGCCGGGACGACAAGCGCGAGGCGCACCGCTGGGGCAGGACGCGCGGGCGGGTCGGTTTCCACGGCGGCAAAGTGGAGGTCGAACGCCCCCGCGTTCGGGGCGTCGGTGGCCGGGAGGTGCCCATCGCCAGCTGGGACCGGGCGACGGCGGAGGACTGGCTCGGCCGCTGGGCAATGAACCTGATGCTGATCAACGTTTCCACCCGACGGTTCGGGCGGGCGGTGCGGTTGCCGGAGGGCGACGTGCCGGCGGGTCGTGGCAGCGGAGTATCGAAATCAGCGGCGTCTCGCCGGTTCGTAGCGCTGTCGGCCGAGAAGCTGAACGCCTTCATGAGCGCCGACCTGTCGAAGCTCGATCTGCTCGTCGTCCAGATCGACGGGCTGCATGTCAGCGAGGATCTGGTGCTTGTCGCCGCGATCGGCATCGACGACCAGGGCGGCAAGCATCCGCTCGCGGTGGTCGAGGGCGCTACCGAGAATACCGCGACCGTCCAGGCGCTTCTGGACAATCTTGTCGAGCGCGGGCTCGACCCAGCCGTTCCGCGGCTGTTCATCGTCGATGGGGCGAAAGCGCTTTCCAAGGCTATCCGGGCGACCTTCGGCAAGGACAGCCTGATCCAGCGCTGTCAGATCCACAAGGCGCGCAACATCATGGATCGCC
>NZ_JAZHLJ010000105.1:0-9109 GCF_036549495.1 Aurantimonas sp. C2-5-R2 | reverse complement strand
CGTCTGGATCAATCCGCCCAACAACAAGCTCCAACTCCAAGCTTAATCTATCGCTCCGGCTGTCTCACATTCGTTGACACGCTCCGGCAGCGACGGCACCCGATTCCGTCACCGTGAAGACCCCGGCAAGAATCCCGCCAACGAGGATGGCGGGTGTCAACAGGGCAGGCAGGGCCTGCGCAGTGGCTTTTCCAAGGGTCTTCCAGGCGAAACTTCCCCCGTCTTTAGGAGCCTTGGTACGAACTTCGTAGGCGACCATTCCCATGAAGCCGAGCGCCATTATCAAGCCTGGAATGATGCCGCCAACAAAAAGGGCGCCGACGGGGACACCGGCGCTGATTCCGTACACGATCATGATCACGCTCGGTGGGATGATCGGTCCCACCGTCGAGGAAGCTGCAGTCAGGGCGATCGAGAACCGGCGTTCGTAGCCCGCTCGCTGCATAGTCTCGATCTCGACTGCGCCGAGTCCACCCGCGTCCGCGACTGCAGAGCCCGAAATGCCCGCGAATAGGAACGAAGCAAGGACATTCGCGTAAGCGAGTCCGCCACGCAGATGCCCGAGGACTGCCGTGCCGAAATGTAAGAGACGGGCGGTCGCTCCGCCCTCATTCATTGCCTTGCCTGTGAGAATGAAGAAAGGAAGCGCCAGCAATGTGTAGGAATCGACTCCTTTCGCCATCATCTGTGTAAAGCTCTCGAGCGGCAGATCGGCGAGGAAGAAGTAGAGAATGGTGGTGCTTGCGAGCGCGAAAGCAATCGGAAGCCCTATCAGCATAAGAAGTATTACAAGGCCGATTAGCATGAACAACATCACGAGACCTTTACTCTATTCCTGTACGCCTGCTTGTCATCGCAAGCAGAGCATACTGGAAGGCATGTTGACCAGAGAATATCGCGATGAACACGCCGCCAACTGGGATCGGCAAATAGAACAAATTGCGTGGGAACCCGAGGCTGGTGGATGTATCGCCTCCACTCGCTTGGTAGAATTTCCAGCCGTACCAGACAAGAATGCAAGCCGTGGCGCAAATGACCGTATTGATCAGGGCGCGCATTACGAGGCAAATTTTTTCTGGCACCCATATCAGTAGAGAATCGACGCTCATAAAGGTTTCGGTGCGAGCTGCTGCTCCGGCGGCCAGAAAAGTTACCCAGATAAGCAGCAATCGCGAGATCTCTTCACTCCAAGCCGTGGAATCACCGACAACGTATCGCATAAACACCTGAAGCCATGCTAGGACGAGAACGGCGAGGAGAACGAAACCTGCGATACTCTCTAGCACACAACCCAAATTGGCTCGATGTTCTTTCCGTATCTGCAACAATCCTCGAAGCACTGAAAATCTCCCGCGTGATTGGCGCAGCGAGGACCCGAAGACCCTCGCTGCCGGCATAAGGACGACCTTGTGAAGGAGACCCTCAGCGCGAGTCTTGCGCCTGCTCGGACTCATCCTCTCGGGAAGCCGCTTCGGTAACGCGCTTGTAAAGTTCGCGTCCCCAAACATCCATATTCCGCTCGAAGACCGGCTGGATGGCCTGCCGGAAAGCCTCAACGTCAGTCTCAGCAAACTCGACACCGCCCTCCTCAAGCTGC
The DNA here is from genome assembly GCF_036549495.1 of Aurantimonas sp. C2-5-R2. Taxonomy (NCBI): domain Bacteria; kingdom Pseudomonadati; phylum Pseudomonadota; class Alphaproteobacteria; order Hyphomicrobiales; family Aurantimonadaceae; genus Aurantimonas; species Aurantimonas sp. C2-5-R2. Next base: position 7,512 of record NZ_JAZHLJ010000105.1, on the reverse strand, counting down.
CGCCGCAACTCATTCTCCTGCTCAAGCACAAGCTTGTTGTTGTATTTGCCGGCCTCCTTCGCCGCATCAACGATCATCGTGCGCGTCTCCTCTGGCAGCTGCGAGAGGAAGTTCGCGTTGGCGATCATGACGTTGGCATAGATGTAGTGATTGGTCAGGTTGATCGTCTTGGCAAGGTCAGTAAAACCACCATTGATCATCCAGTCTAGCGGAAGCTCGACCGAGTCGACCACACCCGTGCTCATCGCCGAATAAGCTTCCGGAAAGGCCAGTGGCACAGGATTCGCGCCCATTGCCGTCCATAAGTCGTTGTAGATCGGCACTCCCGCCGTGACTCGAATTTTGATGCCGCTCATTTCCGCAGGATTGGTCGCGGGGTTGGCGGTCAGAGTCTGCCGTGCTCCCTGCTGCCAGTTGGCAGCGATCACCTCGATGCCCGTCGTGTCACGATACTCGGCCCAGAGATCGTTGCCGATTGGTCCCGTGAGGACCGCATTCATGTGCTCGCGGTCTTCCCAAAGATAATACATGTTCAGGATGTCGAGTTTCTTGAGCTTGCCGCTCGTAACGGGCGTTCCGATGTTCGCCATCTGGATAGTTCCAAGGGCAACCTGATCCTGAAGCTCGATCTCGCCACCGAGTTGCCCGCCGGGATAGACGGTGACGGCCACGTTGCCATTCGAGCGCTCCTCGACGAGTTCCTTGAAACGCTGCGAGGCCAAGGTGACCGGATGTTCCGCCGGTGCAATCAGGCCGAGACGGATATTGACGTCCGCAGCATCGGCATTCCCGGTGGCGAAGCCGAAGAAAAGCACGGCTGCGGCCATGGCTTTCCCTGTTCCGAACACGGAATGACGGAGACTAACAACTGATGTGATGTGCATGGTATTTTCTCCCTTAATGTGTCTGATGCTGGTCAGGTGCCGCCTCCCTGGCGGTGCGGTCGCGCGGTGTTGCGCGAAATGCTGGTCTCCTTCAGAAAACTCAGCATTGTCACGAGATCGTCTTCCGTGCCGAAGGAGCCGGGTTTAGTGAGCCAGACAAGGCCGTCAAACGGCCCTCCCTGTACGTGTGCCATCGGGGTTCCCGGCAGAATTTCGGTTCCCTCAAGCCGAACGCCAGTGGCCTTGAGCAGCTTGAACACGCAATGAGCGGTCCATCCGCCGGAAAGAACGACACCGCCGGTCAGGGGCAAGAGCGGCTCTACCACCGCCTGCAGCATGCGTTCCAGGAATGCCGGTATGTTTCTATACGAGATGCCCCGCTGCTTTGCCGCGGCGCGCAGTTGGTCAACCGCATCGGGCGCCTGCGCGGTGCACAGAACGACATCTTCACCTCGGGCTAACGCCTCCTGGGCCCGCAAGCGATAGGGTCTTGCGAGCGCCTCGTCATCGGATACAAACAGATCTTCGCCAAGACAGAGAGGCAGAACGCAGCAACGTCCGAGGTCCTCGGCCCTCGCTATCTGCCGGCGGGTCATCTCGCTTGGCGAGCCAGCGATGACGAGTGAGGCAGATGTGGCTTCTCGTGCCCGCTTTTGCGGACAGAGGACCTCGCCAAGGCCATAGGAACCAGCAAAGAAGCGGAAGCCCGAGTCCCGCGCTGCCGACACGACAACATTGAGGTCATGCCAGGTACTGCTATCGGCGATGATAACACCAGGCTCCATCTTTCCGAGCGCCTCGCGCACTGCGAGAGAGCCTCCCTCGACGATGTTCAGCTCGATCTGATGCACGGGCCGCCGGCTTTGCGACCGCAAGATTGATGGCACGTGGCTCGTAGCGACCGCGCTCGTTGGATCGTCGGCACTGCGGCGCGAGATCAGGGGTTCGCCATTCACTAACTGGTACCCCCCGACAGTAAGCCTGCCCATGCTCGGCGCTGCAGGTACGAACAAGCAACGGTCGAATCCAAACACGTCCGCGATGGCATCGATTTCCGCGCCCATCGGACCGCGGAGCAGCGAATCAGTCTTCTTGACGACGATGCCCGGTGAAAGAAGGCGAACTGCTTCGGCGGCGGCACGGTTGCGTTCCCCGGCGGCGGCCGGATCCAGATATCGGCTCTCGGTGTCGATTACCACCACTTCAACATCGGGCTCGAGCCGCCCGACCGCTTCCGGCTCTTGGACCAGCAGTGTTTTCAATCCTCGCCGCGCGAACTCGGCGCCGATGGCATTCCCGCCCGAAAAATCGTCGGTAAAGATGGCCACCTTACAACCCATTCGCGTAGCTCCTGGCCGCGCCGCTACGCCGGCCGGCAAGCTCTCCCGCAAGTAAAATAGCTCGTTCCATGACTGCCGGGCTGGCAATTCCCTTGCCGGCAATGTCGTAAGCTGTGCCGTGCCCGGCGGTCGTGCGGATGATCGGTGTGCCGGCAATGACCGTTACATACCCGTAGCGCTTCAGGGGGATGACACCCTGATCGTGATACATCCCCACAATACCGTCGAAGACGCCCTGATCAGCCTGATTGTAGAGGCTGTCCGCCGAGCCGGGCCCGGTGATGTCGAAACCTTCGGCCCGCAGCCGCTCGATGACCGGAATGACGTGCTCAATTTCCTCCTGGCCGAACAGACCGCCGTCGCCGGCATGAGGGTTGAGGCCGGCCACAGCGATCTTCGGCTGGTCAATGCCCCAGAGATCATGCAAGGATTGTTGCGTGCGCCGGATGACACGTTCGACACGTTCTTGCGTCACCATTTCGATGGCCCGGCGCAGTGACACGTGCGAAGATAGGAGGAAGACTCGCATCTTGCCGCCTGTAAGCACCGTAAAGAAGTCTGTGCTGCCGGTTTCTTCAGCAAAGATTTCTGTCTGACCGGGATAGTGGTGGCCGGCGGCGTGCATCGCCTCCTTATTGGTCGGTGCCGATGCGATGGCATCGATCCGCCCCTCGAGCGCAAGTCGCGCGGAGGTTCGGATATAGGTAACGAAGGCTTCTCCGCATGCAGCGCTGATCTTACCAAGCTCGAAGTCAGCGGGGGACAGGTTGCTCAAGTCGAGGACCTCGACAGTATTATCGTGCCATCGTGCCTCGCCTACGTCCTGGACGGCATGTATTCGTTGCTGGCTGGAGCCGAACCGCTTGACCGCCGCTTCCATAATCCGACGGTCGCCGATCACGATGGGGTGGCACTGCTGGCGTATCTCCATGCTTTCCAACGCCTTGACTACGATTTCCGGGCCTACGCCGGCGGCGTCGCCCATTGTGACTCCCACGATTGGCTTGTATTTCTGCATCATGAAACAACCATGCGCTGGGAAGCAGACTGAGGAGTATCGAGACCGAGCTTGCCGGGATTCATGAGATTCTCAGGGTCGAGCGCGCGCTTGACCCGCACGAGCACATCATGAGCGGTGCCCAGTTCTTCTTTCAGAAAGGGAGAGCGGACGGCGCCGATGCCGTGATGGTGACTGATGCTGCCCCCTAAGGCGAGGACACGGCGCATAACGAGGTTCCACACCTCCTCATAGCGCTGCCGCGTGTCATCGGGATTCTTTCCTTCAACGAAGAAGATGAAGTAAATTGCACCTCCGGTCGAATAGAAGTGCGAGAAATGCCCCATCGCCCGGCTGCACAAGGGTGCGATGTCCTGCATCACCGCCTCATAGACGGCTAATTGCAGAGACCAGGGCGCCGCGACCTCGATCGCATCCGCCATGCGGGTCGCGGCGCCGTTGCCTTCGACAAGCCAGCTTGCGTCAAAACGATGGGCCTCCCAAGCCCAACCGATCTCATCACCTAAGAACTCTGCGCCATGCTGCTCGGCGATTTTGCGGAAAACATTCTGTTCGGCTTCAGCCAGGACAGCTATGCCCTCATGGCCGCCGATCAGAAGCGGACGGCTTTCCCGCAAACCGATGCGTCCGTAGAGGCCCTGCGCTTCAATTCCGTCATAGAGTCGCAGAACCGCTGGACGGACGTGGCTGGCAAAGGCTTCCCGCACGGCGCGTATACCGGCGTTAAGATCCGGAAAGGCGTAACCACTAAACAGGCGCGTTTCGGCGATCGGGAACATTCGGAGCGTCGCGCGGCTGATCACGCCAAGCGTTCCCTCAGCGCCGATGAATAGCTGGGAAAGGCCTGGACCTGTCGCCGAACGAGGCACGGGCCGGAAATCCGCCACCTCGCCATCAGAGAGCACCACCCTGAGGCCGAGAATGAGATCCTCAATGCCGCCATACTTGCTGGAAAAGGTGCCCGTCGACTTGGTTGAAACTAGGCCGCCGACCGAGGCGAGATGTAACGACTGCGGATAATGCCCGAGTGTAAAGCCCCGCAAATTCAGAGCTTGTTCAAGATCGCCGCCGATCCAACCCGGATCGACGGTGACAGTGAAATTTTCCTCGTCGACGTCGAGGAGGTCGGACATGGCGCGGAGGTCGATTACGATCGCTCCGGAGGAGGATACCACTCCTCCCGTTACACCCGATCCCGCCCCGTAGGGTATCACCGCAAGACCGAAGCGTCCCGCAATGCGAACGGCCGCACTAATAGCCTCTTCGTCGCGCGGACGAACGACGCAGGCAGGACGGTGAGCACGCTTCTCCTCATCGCTCCATTTGGCGATCACCGGCCACCAATCCCCAGCATGCACATCAAGGTCGTCGCCCGCGGTTGACACCGCGCCGGACCCAAGTTCGCTACGTAGCGCTGTCAGCGCCTCATCATTTATATTCATCATTCCACTCTCGTCTTTCGTACGCATGGATCGTGGCCTCATGTCTCGGCGACCACCAGATCCAGCCCGGCGTCGCGAACTTGCTTACGGTCTGCCTCCGCAAGACCTGGATCGGTGATCCAACCCTGGACGGCTTCAAGAGAGGCGACCCGGAAGAAACTGGTGACTTGCCACTTCGAGCTATCCACCGCCGCCCAGGCCCGCGTTGCGCGGTGCATGGCTGCTCTCTTCACCTCGACACCGGTGGCACCGCTATTGGTCCAACCCGCCTTAAAATCAACGCCGGTGAAGCCCAGGAACAGCAGATCGAAACTCAGGATCTTGATTTGCTCGATCGCCGTAATTCCGGTCGCGGCCAGCGTCGTAGGATCGATCTGCCCACCAATCTGATGAAGGTCTATGGATGGCTCTGCCGCTAACTCCGTCACAATGTTGATCGCTTGAGTGACGACGCGGATATTAAGGCTTTCCTCGCGGGCACGGCGCGCCAAGGCGCGGGCAATTTCGGTGGTGGTGGTGCCTGCATCGATGAACACTGTGTGCCCCGACGCGACAAGATTGGCCGCAGCTCTGCCAATCTGGGCCTTCTCCGGCTGTGACTGCTTGGACCGAAGCCAGTAACCTGGATCTCCTCCCCCGCTGAGCACTGCTCCACCGTGGACCCTGCGCAACAGACCGCGTGTTTCCAACTCTCCGAGATCACGACGCAGAGTCATCTCAGACGCACCGAGGCGAGCGGCCAAGTCACGGATCGCAACCGAACCCTGGACACTCAGAAGGTCGAGAATGTGCTGCGTACGTTGATCTTTCATTATGCGGAATGATCTTATTGTTCGATTATGTTCGATTATGTTCGATTATGTTCGATTATGTTCGGATGTCAAGCGGCTGCCTATGACTGTGACAAACACGGCGACCCAGTCTCTGAGCTGAGAGCGTGACTGGGGAGGGTTTCCGACCGGTTCGGATTTGATTCAAGGCGGCGAACAGGGAAGTTCGCCATGCCAGTTCCGCTCCGCCAGCAGGCACTGGCAGGGCTTTCACGACGCCTGCCCAGGCGACCGGCGTCAGCACCATGAAGCTCAGCCAGCGCAAGCCGCTGGCCTTGACGAAGTGACCATGGCTGGAGCGGACGGGATCGCGATAGATGCCACGCGGCGTGATCCTGCGCCCCCACCGGCGTTCGATGGTATCGTCCATCCCGATGACCACGGGACGATCCGGCACGAGGCGGAAGCCACGATCGATTCCGCCAGGGCCTTTCTCTACGCCGCCTCGATCATGCTCCTCGTGCGTCGCATCGCCAGAGCTTCATGAGTTTCGAAACCGACTCTTAGTTCGGGACGCAGCCCAGCACTATTACTGCGAATAATATCGTGCGACCTACTTTGGCCGTCGAGTTGGTGGCGGATCAACGGCGCTCATAGGCGGTCGAACTCGATGCATCATGGGCCGGAGCAGCCTGTCGCTCATCCCTGTGGTCGACGCATCTCATTGACCTCAAGTCGCAGGGCGCGATACCAATTCCCGTCCCGGTTTCCGGGAGGGGGATATTGTATGAAATATGGTTGGCTGNTGGGTCGCCGCCGGCATGATCGAGGCCGCCAAGGGCTTCCGCAAGCTCAAGGCTCACAAGCAGCTGCCGATTCTGCGGGCCGCCCTCCTTGCCCATCAGCGCCAAAATGCCGAAAAGTTCATTGCCCCTGCTTCGAGGGCCGCGTAACGTTCAACCCGGCATCGCCGCTCAACGAAGTTCAACAACCTTCGGGACATCCCCCGGTCAAGGATCGATCCGGGCTGGTGAAGCGGGGTGATCGTGGTATCGTCTCTCATGGCGTATCGCTCCTTCGGGAGGTTCTGGCAGGCTTCAGCACCCGCCACGATACGCCGCCTTCTCAGGCCCCATCACCCATTTCCAGCCATAGCTCGGGACACGACCCCGGCACCCCTAGAGAGATGGCCTCGGGTATCCTCTGGCTTCTTTCCGATGAAGCCGATTATTGTGTCGGCACGAATCTGGAGATGTCAGGAGGACGATAGGGATCAATGGCGTTCCGTACAAAACAGGACCACGTGGCCGAAGTCCTGCGTGAACGCATTATATCTGGCGTTTACGAAAGAGGGGAGAAACTGCGACAGGGGGACATAGCCGAAGAACTTGAAGTCTCATTGACCCCTGTGCGCGAGGCCATGAAAATCCTGGAGGCTGAAGGGTACATTATTAGTATGTCGCACCGGGGCGTACTTGTTCCGCCCTTTTACGTCGAGCAAGCCGAAGAGCTTTTCGAGCTGCGCATGCTCTTGGAGCGGCGTCTGACCGAGAACGCCTTTAATCGGATGACGTCAGAGCGATTGGCCGAGTTGGAAGCGATTCAGGCAGAATACGCTACGGCGACCAGCTCTATGGATCGTAACCAACTTCGCTCAGCGAATTACCGGTTCCACTTCAGGATGTATGAGTGGGCTAACGAGCCTCAGACCCTGGCCTTCGTTCGAGTGCTGTGGGCGAAGTATCCGTTCCACTATCTTGACGCAATTAAGAGCCGAACCACAAGAGCGGTCAGAGAACACCAAGCCTTCCTTATACAGGCGCAGGCGGGAAACGTTGAAGGCGCGCTCGAAGCCATGGAAGAACATATCCGTGCAGGCTGGAAGGAATTTTCGCAGCAGCAGATCGTTAACGTCGCCTCACCGTAAACTTCAATCGGTCCGCCCGCCTGAGTGGTCCGGGGAAATCTTAGAGCCTGAGCGAAAAGGAGTTGAGCGATATCAGCAGGTTGTGATTCCCCTTCGTTGTCGAGACGTTGGAGGATCGAAATGGCCTGGGA
>NZ_JAZHLJ010000104.1:0-9167 GCF_036549495.1 Aurantimonas sp. C2-5-R2 | reverse complement strand
GGCCTGGACGCTCATCGCCAGCATCCGAATGCTCACGAGGCGCATCGCAAGATATTGGATCTATTGCTGAACTTTTGAATCAGGCTCTAAGCTCCTGCAGCGAAAACCCCGGTTCTTTACAAAACCGCCGCGATGGCCGATGGCTGAGCGCAACGGCAACCGATGCGGGAAAGGGGCGTGCGATGGTATTGGATATCTCGATCGGCGGAGCCGCGATCCTGATTATCGGCGCCGGCGCGTCCGATCCCCGTGCCGCCTCGCGGTGTGGTGCGGAATGGACCCGTCCGGCTCGCGGTGGTCGGCCCGACAGCACTATCGCTTCCTGATCGCCGGGACGCCCCGTCGATCCGCACATCTCCCGGGAACGCCACGCCGCGCGCCCCAAAATCCAAGAACCGTCTCATGTCCACTTCCGATTTCCGCTCCCGCGTCGCCAGCGCGGAGGACGCACTCCGCGCGCTGTTTCCCGAAACGCCGCTGCAGCTCAACGAGCATCTGTCGGCCCGCTATGGCGCCCGCATTTTCCTCAAGCGCGAGGATCTGACGCCGGTCCGCTCCTACAAGATCCGCGGCGCCTTCAACTTCATGCGCAAGCGCATCGCGGCCGGCTCGGCAACCAGCAAGTTCTGCTGCGCCTCGGCCGGCAATCACGCGCAAGGGTTCGCTTTCGCCTGTCGGCATTTCGGGCTCAAGGGCCGCATCTTCATGCCGGTGACGACGCCGCAGCAGAAGATCGACAAGACCCGCATCTTCGGCGGCGACGCCGTGGAGATCGAACTCATCGGCGACTTCTTCGACGACTGCTACGCCGCGGCCAAGGCCTATTCCGCCGAGACCGGCGCGCCGATGGTGCCGCCCTTCGATCATGAGGACATCGTGGAGGGCCAGGCCAGCGTCGGGCTCGAGGTCGAGTGCCAGCTCGCCGGCGAGAGGCCGGACATGCTGATCCTGCCGGTGGGGGGAGGCGGGCTTGCCTCGGGTCTCACCCGCTATTTCGAGGGCGACGGGGCGCCCGACTTTCATTTCGTCGAACCGCTCGGCGCGCCGAGCCTGCGCACCAGCCTCGTCGAGGGCAAACTGGTCCGCCTGCCGCAGCTCGACGGCTTCGTCGACGGGGCGGCGGTCGCCGAGATCGGCAAGCTCCCCTTCGAGACGCTGCGTGGTTTCGGGGCGGAGCGGGTGATCCTGTCGCCGGAGGGACGGCTCTGCCAGACCATGCTGGAGATGCTGAATGTCGAGGGCATCGTTTTGGAGCCGGCCGGCGCGCTGGCGATCGACGCGCTGCGCAGTCTGGGCGAGAGCGTGCGCGGCAAAACGGTGGTGCTGGTCGTCTCCGGCGGCAATTTCGATTTCGAGCGGTTGCCGGACGTCAAGGAGCGGGCGCTGCGCTTCGAGGGCCTGAAGAAATACTTCATCCTGCGGCTCGCCCAGCGGCCCGGCGCGCTGAAGGATTTTCTCGACTATCTCGGACCCGACGACGATATCGCGCGTTTTGAATACCTGAAGAAATCGGCGCGTGATTTCGCCTCGATCCTGATCGGCATCGAGACCAAGGATTCGACGAATTTCGCCGGTCTCCTGAATCGGTTCGAGGAGGGCGGGGTCAGCTACCAGGATATCACCGACAACCATATCCTCGCCGATCTCCTGATTTGATAGGGTAGGCGCCAGTCGTCGTTCCAGCATCGAAGGAAACCGCCGATGACCGGCGTCGTCATTCTCGCCGTCACCTACATCCTCTCGCAGTTCTTCCGCTCCTTTCTCGCAGTTCTCGCACCGGAGCTGACGCGGGATCTGGGGATCGGCGAGGTGGCGCTGTCGAGCGCGGCGGGGCTGTGGTTCATCGCCTTCGCGCTGATGCAGTTTCCGGTCGGATTCGCCCTCGATCGGTATGGTCCGCGTCGTACGGTGGCGCTGTTTCTTCTCGCCGCTGCCGCCGGCTCGACACTGTTCGCATTGGCCAACGGGGCGGTTGCGATCATCGTCGCGATGACTCTGATCGGGGCCGGCTGCGCGCCGATCCTGATGGCGGCGTTCTTTATCTTCGCGCGGACCTTTCACCCGCGCCGCTTCGCGATGTTTGCGTCCTGGTTCGTCGCTTTCGGTCTTGGTGGTGGCGTGCTCGGCTCGGCGCCGCTGGCGCTCGCGGTGGAGGCGGTCGGCTGGCGCCAGGTGATGGCCGGGCTCGCCGTCGTGACCCTGCTTCTGGCCTTGATCATCATGTGGGTGCTGCGCGATCCGCCCGTGCCGACGGCTGAAAACGCGACGGATCGCGGCTCGCTCCTCGATCTTTTACGGATGCGCGAACTCTGGCCCTTGATGGCCATGGCCTTCGTCGCCTATGCGCCGGCGGCAAACCTCCGCGGCCTGTGGGCCGGCCCCTATCTCGCCGACGTCTACGGTTTCGACCTGGCAGGGGTCGGCAACGCGACCTTGCTGATGGCCATCGCCCTGATCGTGGGGACGGTCGCCCACGGGCCGCTCGATGTCATCTTCCGGACCCGCAAATGGATCCCCATTGTCGGCTCGTCGGTGAACGCAATCCTGCTGGCGGGGTTGGCCGTCCTCGGCTCCGGTTCCGCACCGACTGCCGTCATTCTGCTCACCGCGATTACGCTGTTCGGCGCCAACTACGCCCTGATCATGGCCCATGCGCGCAGCTTCATGCCGCCGCATTTGCTGGGGCGCGGCATCACCTTGCTGAACTTTTTCTCGATCGGCGGCGCCGGCGCCATCCAGTTCCTCTCGGGTGGCGTCTTCGCCCTCGCCGATCCCGAAATCTCCTCCGAATCGGCCTACGCCACCGTTTTCGCCTTCTACGCCGTGTTGCTAGTGGCGGGCCTGATCGCCTACGCCTTCAGCCGTGACCGGCCACCGGAACCCGTGGAGCGGTAGACGGGCTCACGCTGACGCAAGCGCTTGGAATTCGATAGCAATCGGATCGGCAATGCATCGATCGACGCCTTGCATCACATAGCTGGCGTGTTAGTGTAATCACCCCGGACAGGGCTCCCGGAGGGATAGCGGGCGTGGCGCCACCTGATCGCCAGCAAACGGACCGCATCCCGGCCATTTCATTTGAGGACCGCAGAGTTTTCGTGGAGATCTCCGCGGAGCTTGAGCGTGGGAATTGATGTTTCGCCGATATCCGCGAAACGGGGGAGCCGAATTATGCTTGACCAACCGGCCGCGCAAATGCCGCGCAAACGCGACAGCGCCAAGCCAAAAGGACGCCAGCTCGACGAGAGCGCGCACCGCGAGGTTCACGATCTGCTCGGAGATCGGCCGCGGCGGCGCGACCTCTTGATCGAGCACCTTCATTTGATTCAGGATCAATTTGGCTGCCTACAGGCCAAGCATATCCGGGCCTTGGCCGAGGAAATGCGGCTGAGCCAGGTCGAGATCTACGAAGTCGCCTCCTTCTACGACCACTTCGACGTGGTGAAGGAAGGGGAGCCGACGCCCGCGCCGCTGACCATCCGGGTCTGCGATTCGGTGACCTGCATGTGCATGGGCGCCGAGGATGTGATCGCCGGACTGGAGGCGGAAGTCGATCCTGCCAAGGTGCGTGTCATGCGCGCACCCTGCATGGGCGGCTGCGATGTCGCGCCGGCCGCCCGAATCGGCGACCGCGAGGTCGGCCACGCCAGCGCGGCGGGGCTGCTTAAGATGGCTGAGGCCGGCGAAACCGGCGTCCTGAAACCCGACTACGAAGGGCTGGCGGCCTACCGCGCCAAGGGCGGATACGGAATTTGGGAGCAGGTGCGCACCGGCGCGCTCGCCGCCGATACCGTCCTCGAGAAGCTGACCGATGCGTCGCTGCGCGGGCTTGGCGGCGCGGGCTTCCCTGCCGGCAAGAAATGGGGCTTCGTGCGCGGTTATCCTGGCCCGCGCTTGATGACGATCAATGGTGATGAGGGCGAGCCTGGCACCTTCAAGGACCGCTATTATCTGGAGCGCAACCCGCATCCGATGTTCGAGGGCGCCCTGATCGGCGCGCATGTCGTCGAGGCGGAGCGTATCTATCTGTACATGCGCGACGAATATCCCGCGGTGCTGGAGATCCTGCGGACCGAGATCGCCGCACTGGAGGCAGCCGGACTGGTCGAGCCGGGCTTCATCGAACTGCGGCGGGGGGCAGGGGCCTACATCTGCGGCGAAGAGAGCGCGATGATCGAGTCGATCGAAGGCAAGCGTGGCCTGCCGCGTCACCGCCCGCCCTATATCGCCGAGGTCGGCGTGTTCGGCCGTCCGACGCTCAACAACAATGTCGAGACGCTCTACTGGGTACCGAAAATCCTGGAGCACGGCGCCGAATGGTTCCGCGCGCAGGGCAAGCCCGACCATCCGGGCATGCGCTCCTGGTCGGTCTCCGGCAGAGTGAAAGATCCCGGCGTCAAGGTTGCGCCGGCGGGTGTGACGATCCGCGAGCTGATCGAGGATCATTGCGGCGGCATGGCCGACGGCCACAGCTTCAAGGCCTATCTGCCGGGCGGTGCGTCAGGTGGGATTCTGCCGGCGAGCCTCGACGACGTGCCGCTCGATTTCGGCGGCAAGCTCGCGGAACTGGGTTCGTTCGTCGGCAGCCACGCGATCGTGGTGTTTTCCGATGCGGACAACATCAAGGACGTGGCGCTGAACCTGGTCGATTTCTTCACCCATGAAAGCTGCGGCCAATGCACTCCGTGCCGGGGCGGCACCGAGAAGATGGGCAAGCTCTTGAGGACCGAAGGCAAGCTCGACGAGGCGACAATCCGCGATCTGGAACAGGTCATGCGCGACGCCTCGATTTGCGGGCTGGGGCAGGCGGCACCGAACCCGGTGAACCATCTGCTGCAATATTTCCGGGGGGATTTGTGATGAGCGGCTCCGATCAGAACAACAGCAACGAAAGCCCAGCCGATATGAGCAATGTATCGCCTGACAACGCAGTGGGACGTGCGGCCTCCGCCGACGGTGGCCGCGTCGCCGGCGACCATGCGGACAGGCTCGAGACGCAAGCCGAGCTGATTAGCTTCACCTTGGACGGCCAGTCGGTTTCCGCAGGCAAGGACGAAACCATCTGGCAAGTCGCCAAGCGCGAGGGCAACCGGATTCCGCATCTGTGTTATCTCGACAAGCCCGGCTATCGCGCGGACGGCAATTGCCGGGCCTGCATGGTCGAAGTCGAGGGCGAGCGCGTGCTGGCGGCGTCGTGTCAGCGCAAGGTGGCCGACGGCATGGTCGTGAAGACGGCGAGCGAGCGAGCCAAGAAATCGCGCGAGATGGTCTTCGAGATGCTGGCCGCCGACATGCGCCCGCCCGAGGAAAGCCCGGACAGCCAATCGTCCTTCTGGAATTGGGCGGCGGATTTCGGGATCACCGGTTCCAAGCGCTTGCCGTCGAAATTCGACGGCAAGAACCCGTCGCTGAACGGCGAGGCCGGGCCAGACAGCGTCGCGGCGTCCACCACCCACGGCATGCCGGACAACACCCCCGGCATCCACGATATTTCCAATCCGGCGATCGCCGTCAATCTCGATGCCTGCATCGCCTGCAATCTGTGCGTTCGCGCCTGCCGCGAAGTGCAGGTCAACGACGTGCTCGGCATGGCCGATCGGGGCCATCACGCGGTGCCGGTGTTCGACATCCACGACCCGATGGGTTTTTCAACCTGCGTGACCTGCGGCGAGTGCGTTCAGGTCTGTCCGACCGGCGCATTGTACGAAAAGACGCTGATGGACACGGACGGCCGCAAGCGCGTCGTCAAGGAATTCGACAAGGTGACGGATTCGGTCTGCCCGTTCTGCGGCGTCGGCTGCCAGACGACGGTTTATTCCAAGGACAACAAGATCGTGCTGGTCGACGGTCGCGATGGGCCGTCCAACGAAAACCGGCTCTGCGTCAAGGGCCGCTTCGGCTTCGACTACGCCATGTCGAAAGACCGGTTGACCAAGCCGCTGATCCGACGCGACGACGCGCCGAAGCGCGGCGACATCGACATGCGCTTCATGGACGTGTCCGACGTCTTCCGCGAGGCAACCTGGGAGGAGGCGATGGAGCGCGCTGCCTCCGGCCTCACCAAGATTCGCGATGCGGATGGCGGCAATGCGATCGCCGGTTTCGGTTCGGCCAAGGGCTCCAACGAGGAAGCCTATCTGTTCCAGAAGCTCATCCGGCAGGGCTTCGGCACCAACAATGTCGACCACTGCACGCGGCTGTGCCACGCCTCCTCGGTGGCGGCGCTGCTCGAGGGCGTCGGATCGGGCGCGGTTTCCGCGCCGTTCATGGATGCCTTGAAGGCCGATTGCGTCATCGTGATCGGCGCACGGCCGGGTCAGAACCATCCGGTCGCCGCGACCTATCTCAAGCAGGCGGCGAAAAATGGCACCAAGCTGATCGTGATAGACCCGCGCGGCCAGGAACTGATGCGCCACGCCTCACATGGGCTGCGCTTCAAGCCGGGCACCGACGTGGCGCTGCTCAACGCGATGCTGCATGTCATCATTGAGGAGAAGCTCTACGACCAGCAATATATCCAGGCCAATGTCAGCGGTTTCGAGGCGCTGAAGGAGAAGGTCAAGGATTTCGCGCCGGAGGCGATGTCAGAGGTCTGCGGCATCGCGGCGGAGGTGATCCGCGACGTCGCCCGCATCTATGCGACGTCGGAACGCTCGATCATCTTCTGGGGCATGGGCATTTCGCAGCACACTCACGGCACGGATAATTCGCGCTGCCTGATCGCGTTGGCGCTGATCACCGGCCATGTCGGGCGTCCGGGCACCGGGCTGCACCCGCTGCGCGGTCAGAACAACGTGCAAGGCGCGTCGGACGCCGGGCTGATCCCGATGTTCTTCCCGGACTACCGGTCCGTCGAGAATGTCGATATCCGCTGCGAGATGGAGGATTTCTGGGGCCGGACGCTCGATCCGAAAAAGGGCCTCACCGTCGTCGAGATCATCGACGCGATCCATGAGGGGTCGATCAAGGGCATGTATGTCATGGGCGAGAATCCGGCGATGTCGGACCCCGACCAGATCCATGCGCGCGCCGCACTGGCCAAGCTCGATCATCTCGTGGTGCAGGACATCTTCCTTACCGAGACGGCCTGGCATGCCGACGTCATCCTGCCGGCGTCCGCCCATGCCGAAAAGCTCGGGACCTATTCCAACACCAATCGGCAGGTGCAGATCGGACGACCCGCGATCGATATGCCGGGCGAGGCGCGGCAGGACTGGGAATTGATCGTCGATCTCGCCAATCGCTCAGGGCTCGACTGGTCCTATGACGGGGTGCCGGCGGTCTATGAGGAAATGCGGCAGGTGATGGCCTCGCTGAACTACATCTCCTGGGACCGGCTGGAGGCGAATGAGAGCGTCACCTATCCGTCGAAGCCCGACGGCGAGGAGCAATGGGTGGTCTTTGACGACAGGTTCCCGACCGCCGACGGCCGTGGCCGCATCGTGCCGGCGGATCTGCGCGCGCCGGACGAGGTGCCCGACGCGGAGTTCCCGATGGTGCTGACCACCGGGCGGCTGCTGGAGCATTGGCACACTGGGTCGATGACCCGGCGCGCCGAGGTGCTCGACGCGATCGAGCCCGAGGGTATCGCCGCGATGAATCCGCGCGAGATCGCCAAGCACGGCCTACGGGCCGGCGAGATGATCGCGGTGGAGACGCGCCGCGGCACGATCGAGGCCGTGCTGCGGGCCGATCGCGAGGTCGCCGACGGCATGGTGTTCATCCCGTTCTGCTTCAACGAATCGCCGGCGAACCGTCTGACCAATCCGATGCTCGACCCCTACGGGAAGATCCCGGAGTTCAAGTTCTGCGCGGCGAAAGTGTCGGCCGCGTCGATTCGTGAGGCCGCGGAATAGGGCAGGGTTTCGGCCGCCGGGCGACGCGGCGGCCGAACAGCAAAACGCCGACGAAGCGACCCTGTCGTTTCGTCGGCGTTGTCGTTTTCGGGCAGGTCCGCGGAGCGTTACGGCGTCAGCAGGATCTTGCCGCGATGGGTGGCCGCTTCCATCATCTTATGCGCCTCGGCCGCTTGCTCGAACGGCAGCACCGCATGGGTGTTGGTCTTCAGCGTACCGTCGGCGAATAGCGGCCAGACTTTTTCTTTGAGATCCGCCGCCACCGCCGCCTTGAACGCGTCGGGACGGCTACGCAGCGTCGAGCCGGTATAGGTCAGACGCTTGAGCATAACGGGCATCAGGTCGATTTCGACCTTCGAACCGGCGTTGAAGGCGAGTTGCACGATATGGCCGTCGGCCTTGGCGGCCTTGATGTTGCGGGCGATGTAAGGCCCGCCGATGATATCCAGGATTAGGTTCGCACCGCCTGCCGCGCGGACGACTTCGACGAAATCTTCCTCCGTGTAGTCGATCGCCCGTTCTGCGCCGTTGGCGACACAGAATGCCGCGTCGTCAGCGGTAGCGCAGGTGACGAAGACGTGCATGCCGAGCGCCGCACCCAACTGGGTGGCGGTTGAGCCGATGCCGCCGGCGCCACCATGAACCAGGAAGATTTGACCCTTGCTGGATTCGCGGCCGAGGAAGCAATTGCTCCAGACGGTGAAGAACGTTTCGCACAGGCCGGCGGCGTTGATGTCGCTGACGCCCTCCGGTATCGGCAGGCAATGGCCGGCGTCGATCGTCACATATTCGGCGTAGCCACCGCCATTGGTCAGTCCGCAGACCTTGTCGCCGACGGACCAGGCCGTCACGTCCGCGCCGAGCGCGGAAATTTCGCCCGAGACTTCGAGCCCCAACAGATCGGACGCGCCCTTGGGGGGCGGGTAGTGGCCGCGCCGCTGCACCAGATCCGGACCGTTGATACCGGCGGCGGTGACCTTGACCAGAACCTCGTGAGCGGCGGGAACCGGAAGCGGACGCGAGCCGATTTCCAGGACATCCGGTTCGCCGGCCTCGCGCATTTCGATTGTTTTCATCGCCTCGGGCATCGCGGCTGTCTCCTCGGTTGTTGAACCACGCATGATGGCCCCGCGTGGGGGCCATCTCGTCGTTGGATGCTTTAAAGGGGAAAGGGACGCGGTATCAAATCGCGAGATCGCGCCCAACCGAGTGGAGGGCCGCCCCGTCGTCAGCCTTTGAGGAGTTCGACGAGGGTTTTGCCGAGCTGGGCCGGGGAGGGCGAGACGCGGATGCCGGCGTCTTCCATCGCCG
>NZ_JAZHLJ010000103.1:0-10232 GCF_036549495.1 Aurantimonas sp. C2-5-R2 | reverse complement strand
CATCTGCGACCTGTTCGAGCCCGAAGAATGTTGGAACTACCTCAAGGCCGCTGGCTATGTTGCAGATTAATCGCCTGACGCTCTAGCCCGGGGCGTGACCGACCGGAAGATCGTGATCAAGTTCGAAGGACACTATCACGGCTGGCTCGACAGTGTCCTGGTCAGTACGGCAACGCCGATGGAGCAGGCCGGATGCGAGGATACGCCTTGCAAATGGTTGGCCAGCGCCGGCCAGGATCCGGAGGCATCGGTCAACTTGGAAGTCATGTCGTGGAACCGGCGCGAACCGCTGTTATCGCGGATCGCGAAAGGAGATGTCGCCGCCGTCATCATGGAGGCGGCCATGTGCAACAGCGGTGGCATATTCGCAGAGCCGGGGTATCTGGAAGCAGTGCGCGAGGCCTGCACGAAATCCGGCACGGTTCTGATCTTCGATGAGGTCATCACCGGATTTCGCGTTGCTCCGGGCGGTGCGCAATCGCGCCTCGGCGTGACACCCGATCTCGCCATCTTCGCCAAGGCCATAGCTAACGGATTCAGCGTGGCCGCTGTGGCGGGACGGGCTGACATGATGGATCATCTGGGCACGGGGCGGATCATGCATGGCGGCACCTACAATGCCCAGCCCATTGCCATGGCGGCGGCCATCGCGACCATGGACCGGTTGTGCCAGCCGGCCACTTTCGAGGCGCTGGAACGTAACGGCGCCCGGTTGAAGAACGGCATCGCGGATGCCTTCACCGACGCCGGATTGACCGCGACCGTTACCGGGTTTCCGCAAATCTTCACTGTCGCCCTCGGGCTGACGGAGCCTGCACGCAACTTTCGCGGGTTGGCACGTATGAACCGTGCGGGCTACCGGATGTTCACGGTGGCCCTTCTGGGCAATGGCGTGCGAGCACTGGAACGGGGCGCCTGGTTCATGTCGACAGAGCACGACGAAGCTGTGGTGGACGAGACGATTGCCATCGTGAGCCAGACTTTGGTCGAAATCGCCCCAAAGATCGCCACGATGAAAACTTTGTCAACNTGTGGTGGACGAGACGATTGCCATCGTGAGCCAGACTTTGGTCGAAATCGCCCCAAAGATCGCCACGATGAAAACTTTGTCAACGACGGAGCAAATCCAGGCCAGTGGGGCGGAGTAAAATCAGGCCACGGCGATGGCAGGCAAGACGCACGAAGGGGCCCCTTCGTGCGTCGGCTATCGGGTTTGGGGATCAGGTCGCGGAGATCTCGCCGGTTTCCGGATCGGCGGCGTCGTCGATGGCCTGGTTTTGCTCCGCCCTTTTATCGGACGCAGGGGAGCGGCGCCGGCCCGACGACTGCTTGAGCCGGTAGCTGTCGCCGTTCATCGTCAGGATGTGGACGTGATGCGTCAGGCGATCGAGCAGCGCGCCTGTCAGCCGCTCCGAACCAAACATCACAGGCTACCCCCATTCTCGATGGGGTGGTGTCTCATTTGACGGTTGTCGATGCGCATCACGGCCTTGCGGGGCAGCGCCTCGAGTTCGTTTCGGACCAATCGGCGCGGGGTCCGGCGTTCGTCGTGGTGCGGTTGCCTGACGGACGCCGTCGCTCAATCCGGCGTTCGGTAACCGACCTTGGGAGCGAAACGTCGGCGGGTCCGGATGCCTCGGGCGCCATGGCCCGTGTCAGCGTCCGAACGCTGCTCACATTGATGCGCCATTTGAACAGCAAGGTTGCCTCTCCTATCAAGGAGGTGATTCGCGATGAACGTCCAGTCGAATCCGTGTCGCTCAGCGGCCCAAACCGTAAGTGCACGGCTCGCCTGAACAAGCGCGGCGCCGACTTCACGCGGCTATATTTCAAACAACGTGACAGCGCCGCCGGGACGCAGATCTCCATCCGTCAAGACGGACCACTTCCAGGAGCCCCGGTGGATTCCAGCGCGTTGCGCCGGACCTCGCGCGAGATGGTCGACGCCGCGCGGCCGAGCGCCTTGGCGATCACCCGAAGCGACAGGCCGTCGGCCCTGAGATCCGCGAGCCGATCACGCTCCTCGGCCGTGAGGTGGCTGTATCCTGACATGGCAACACCGTTCTCCGTTTCGAGACAGACGGATACATCATCCGCCCGCGGTGTTGCGCTTCACGATGGAACTCACTCCCACTTCCGCCTCCTGTTCAAAAGCGCCACTGGTCCGGCGCTTCTGTGCATCATGCGCCGTCGAAATCTGCCTATGCCATTGGCCATCATGATGAGCCACCGCTCCGGGAGGGAGAGACAGTGACAGTGACAGTGACAGTGACAGTGACAGTGACAGCCAGTGCTCCAGTTCAGGCTCCGAAGAACGCGACTTACTTCAAGGAACCGACCCTCGTGACCCGCCGCGACGCGGTGCGGTTTCTCTGGGGCGACGAGGATTCGCATTTCGTCGCCGACCTCGTCTATGGCCGCGGCGACCGGCTGGCGGCACTGGTCTACAAGCTCGCCCCCGGCGAATCGTTCGGCTCGTCGAAGACCTGGCGGCCGCTCTACGACCAGGATCGCTACTACTACGTGGCTCAGGGCGAGCTGACGATCCAGGACCCCGAATCCGGCGACGTCGCCGTCGCCCGCGCCGGCGAGGCGGTCTACTGGCGCGGGATGCGCTACCACTACGGCTACAATTTCGGCACCGAGGAGGTGTTCGTGCTCGACTGGTACGCCCCGCAGGAGCGGGCGGCCAACGTGCCGGAGATCGAGACCTCGGTGAAGAAGCGCGCCATGACCGGGCGGCAGGAGGGACGGACCGACCTGCTCGGCAGGTGGCCGACCGACGCGCTGAAGGACCTGCATGACCGCTACGAGCAGGGCCGCATGGTCAGGCTTGGCGAGGACACCGCCCTGCACTTCATCCTCGGCGAGCAGGACCCGGTGCTGATGAACCTCTACGCCTCGACCGAGGCGCTGACGGCCGGCACCTTCGCGCTCAGGCCCTCGATCATGGCCGAGGCCGAGCAGCACCCCGGCGACGAAGTGCTGTTCGCGCTCGAGGGCTGCGTGCACGTCTACCTGCCGGAAACCTACGACTGGTAGGAGCTTCACCCGCTCGACTGCCTGTTCCTGCCGGGCGGCACGCCGCACCGCTACTGCAACAACGGCGCAGTGCCGGCCAAGGCGGCATTCTGCGTCGCCCCCGACTACCGCTGACCGGCCGGCCGCGGCGGCAGATTGACCGCCCGGCCGCGCTTCCCTAGAATGCCCTCCGCCGCGCTGGCGGCGGCACGGGCGGATCGGCGACGGGACCATCGGCGATGGCGGAATGTGACGGCGGCCTGCCTGGCAACACCGGCTTCCTGCTGCTCCCGGGCTTTTCGATGCTGGCGCTGTTCGGCGCGATCGAGCCGCTGCGCCTGACCAACATCCTGCTCGGCCACCGCCACCACCGCTGGCGGATCTACACGCCCGACGGCGCGCCCGCCCGGGCGAGCTGCGGCATGACGATCCCCGCCGATGCGGCCGCGGCGGCCGTGCCGCCCAAGGACGACCCGGCCTGCCTGATAGTGGTCTCGGGCTTCGACCCGTGGCCGCAGCCCGACCGGCGCCTGAAGAGTTGGCTGCGGCGGCTCGACCGCCGCGGCGCCATGCTGGGCGCGGTCGATACCGGGGCGTTCCTGCTGGCTTCGGCCGATCTGCTCGCCGGGGTCCGCACGGCGGTGCACTGGGAGAGCGCCGACGCCTTGCTCGAGATGTTCCCCGAGCTGACGCTGTCCGAGAACCTCTACGAGATCGAGAAGCGGCGCCTGCTCTGCGCCGGTGGCGCCGCCGTGCTCGACATGATGATCGCGCTGCTGCAGCGGACCCACGGCGCGGCGCTGGCGGCGGGCGTTGCCGACCGCCTGATGCATGCCGGCGGGCTGAACCGCGCGCATCGGGTGTTCTCGGCGGCGGCCGAGCCGGCGCCGGTCAGCGATACCGACGTGATCCGGGCGATCGAGGCGATGGAGGCACGGGTCGAAACGGTGGTGAGCATCGTCGAGATCGCCCGGTCGGCGAACGTCTCGAAGCGCACGCTCGAGCGGAAGTTCCGGCAGGTGCTCGACCGGACGCCCAGCCAGGTCTACCTGCACTGCCGGCTCGCGCAGGCCCAGGGCCTCCTGCGCAACACCGACATGAAGATCCGCGAGGTCGCCCTGGCCTCCGGCTTTTCCTCGATGTCGTATTTCTGCCGGACCTACAAGCGCCGGTTCCGCCGGCAGCCCGGCAGCGACCGCCGGCTCGACTACTCGCTGGTCGAAACCGCCGGTACGCTCGGTCCCGGCCCGGCCCTCCTCGGTCCGGGCGCGCCGCGTTGAACTCGAAAGTCATCGGCGTGGCGCATTTGAGCAAGCGCGGTGGGGCGCAGGTGAGATACTCGGGAGAATACAAGGAGCCGGGCGGCGTCCCGCCCGCCGAATCAACGCCCCGGCGCCAGACAGGGCCGGAGGGAGGAACCACACCGATGATGCACCAGACACTCTCCGTTGCCGCCTTCGCCGCCGTGCTGTCGGCGGCCGCCCTCTCGGCGTCTCCGTCGCCGGCGCAGAGCGTGCCCGAATCCGCCGATCCGATCGTGCTCAGCAAGCTCGACTGGACCGGCCAGTTCGTCACCACCGAGGTCGCCGCCGAGATCTTGCGGCGCATGGGCTACAACGTCGAGATCCTGCAAACGACCCAGGTGCCGATGATCGAGGCGATGAAGGAAGGCCAGATCACCGCGTCGCTCGAGAACTGGTACCAGGCCTTGGCGCCGCAATACCGGGCGGCGACCGAGGCCGGCGAGATCGTCAAGTTCGGCCCCACCGGCCTCGAGGGCTCGGAGGGCTCGGAGGGCTGGTACTACCCGGCCTATGTCGAGGCGAAGTGCCAGGGCCTGCCCGACTGGCACGCGCTGAAGGACTGCGCCGACATCTTCGCGACGCCCGAGACCGCGCCGAAGGGCCGGCTGCTCGACTACCCGGCCGAGTGGAACCCCGACGCGCAGAACTGGATCGACGCGCTCGGGCTCGACGTGGTGGCGCTGCCCTCCGGCGGCGAGGGCTCGACCGCGGCCGAGCTCCGCTCGGCCACGCTGCGCGAGGAGCCGATCCTGCTGCAGTGGTGGGAGCCGACCTGGGTGGCCACCGAGTTCGACCTCAAGCGGGTCATGCTGGACGAGGGCGCCGAGGGCTGCACCGCGGCCGAGCAGGCGGGTATCGAGACCCGCAAGTCGTTCGACTGCACCGGCGGCACGATCGAGATCGCCAAGCTCGCCTGGCCGGGGCTGGAGGAGAAGTGGCCCGCCGCCTATCGTTTCCTCGAAGCCTATCAGATGACCAACACGATGCAGGGACCGATGGCCATGGCGATCGAGACCGAGGACCGCAAGCCGGAGGACGTGGCGAAGGAATGGGTGGACCAGAACGAGGCCGTCTGGAAGACCTGGGTCGACGCCGCGACGCAGAAGTGACCCCCCGGGGCGCCCCGCCCCGGTCGCCGCGGCGACCCTTGCTGCCCCCATCCCACCGATGAGCCCGATGCCGAGCGAGCCGCGCATCAGCTGCCGCCATATCTGGAAGGTGTTCTGCGCCGACGCCGCCGAGCAGCTGCGCGCATCGTGTCAGGCGGCGCCCGGGAGCACAGCCGCGGTGGCCGAGGCGCTGCGGCAACGCGGCTGCGTGCCCGCCGTCTGCGATGTCAGCTTCGACGTCCGGCCCGGCGAGATCTTCGTCATCATGGGCCTCTCCGGGTCGGGCAAGTCCACCGTCGTGCGCTGCCTGTCGCGGCTGATCGAGCCGACCGCGGGCGAGGTGCTGGTCGACGGCCAGAATATCGTGGACCTCTCCGAGGCCGAGCTGATCGAGCTGCGCCGGCACCGCATGGGCATGGTGTTCCAGAACTTCGGCCTGATGCCGCACATGACGGTGCTGGAGAACGTCGCCTACCCGCTGCGCGTCCAGGGGGTCGGCCGGGCCGAGCGGCTGGCGAGGGCGCGCGAGACCATCGAGCTGGTCAGCCTGGCGGGGCGCGAGCACAGCTACCCGCGCGAGCTGTCGGGCGGCATGCAGCAGCGGGTCGGGATCGCCCGCAGCCTGGCGGTCAAGCCGGACGTGTGGTTCCTCGACGAGCCGTTCAGCGCGCTCGACCCGCTGATCCGGCGGCAGATGCAGGACGAGTTCCTGCGGCTGCAGTCGATGCTGCAGAAGTCGATCGTGTTCATCACCCATGACTTCCTCGAGGCGCTGAGGCTGGCCGACCGGATCGCCATCATGCGCGGCGGCGAGGTCGTGCAGATCGGTACCGCGGCGGAACTGGTGCTCAGCCCGGCCGACGACTACGTCGCCGACTTCACCCGCGAGGTGCCGCGCGAGAAGATCGTGACCGCACGCGACATCCTGGAGCCTGCCGCCGGGCCGGTCGACGCCGAGGACGGCGTGCCCGCTGGCGAGACCCTCGACGGGCTGCTGCAGCGCTTCTGCGGCCGCCGCGAGCCGCTGCCGATCGTCGACGAGGCGGGCCGGGTGCTCGGCCGGGTGACGCTCGACCGCGCGCTCGGGGCGCTGCGCAGGATGGGCTGATGGCGAGCATGGCGCAAGACGTCCTGCCCGACCTGCGCCGCCGCCCGGACCGGCTGCCATTGCTGCGGCTGGCGCTGGTGGCCGGGGCGTCGACGGCGATCCTCGCCGCCGGGCAGACCGGGCGGCTCGCCGCGGCGCCGGCCGAGGCGGTGGTGCCGCTGGCCGACTGGCTGAGCGCGTTCCTGACCTGGTTCTCCGACACTTTCCAGGCGCTGTTCCGGGCGCTGTCATTGCTGCTCGCTTGGCCGATTGAGCAGATCCGGGCGATGCTGCAATGGCTGCCCTGGCCGACGCTGGTGCTGACCGCCGCGGCGATCGGCCAGATGGCGGGCGGGCGGAGGCTGGCGGCCTTCTGCGCGCTCACCTTCCTCTACATCATCGCCATCGGGCTCTGGGAGCCGACGGCGGTCACACTGGCGCTGATCGCCGTGGCGGTGCCGCTGTCGGCGCTGCTCGCGCTCCTGCTCGGCATCGCCGCGTTCCTCTGGCCGCCGATCTGGCGGCTGCTGCAGCCGCTGCTCGACCTGATGCAGACGATCCCGACGCTCGCCTACCTGCTGCCGATCCTGGCGCTGTTCGGGATCGGGCCGATGATCGCGGTGGTGGCGAGCGCGATCTACGCGATTCCGCCGATGGTGCGCGCCGTGGTGCACGGGCTGCAGCGGATCCCGCCGGAGATCGTGGAATCGGGGCTGATGTCGGGCTCGAACCGTCGCCGACTGCTGGCCTGGGTGCTGGTGCCCTCGGCGATGCCGACGATCCTGCTCGGGCTCAACCAGACGATCATGGCCGGGCTCAGCATGGTGGTGATCGCCTCGATGGTGGGCGGCGTCAGCGATATCGGCATCGAGGTCTACCAGGCGATGAAGCAGGCGAAGTTCGGGCGCAGCATCCTGGCCGGGCTGGTGATCGCGCTGCTGGCGATGACCATGGACCGGGTCAGCCGCGGCTTCGCCGGGCGGAGCGGCGACGGAGAGCCGGTGGCCCTGGCCACCCGCGGCGCGGCGCTCGTGCTGCTCGCCGCCGCCGGCGCCAGCCTCGCCGCCGCCTGGGCGGTGCCGGCGCTGCGGACCTACCCCGAGGCTTGGGTGCTGCGCCCGGCGCCGCTGCTCGACGCGGCGCTGGACTGGTTCACCGTGGTCTCGTTTCCGGTCACCTCGGCGCTGAAGACCTACACCGCCTATTTCGTGCTGCTGCCGCTGAAGATCGGGCTGCCGCAGGCGGTACGCCCCAATGTCTGGGGCTTCGAGATGAGCGCCGCCGTCACCTATGGCTATGTCGCCGTCCTCGCCGCCTGCAGTCTCGGGCTCCTGCTGGCGCGGCACTGGGCGCCGGCGCTGGGGCTCGGGGTGCTTGGCATCTACTATTACTTCGGCACGACGGGCACGCCCTGGCTGTTCACGATCGCCCTGCTGACCGCCGCGGGCTGCTGGGTCGGCGGCTGGCGAGTCGGCCTGGTGGCGCTGCTCGGCATGCTCTTCATCCTGCTGACGGGCAGCTGGGATCGGGCGATGGTCTCGCTGGAGCTGACGGCCGTCGGTGTCGCCGTCTCGGTGCTGGCGGGGACGGCAATCGGCGTCTGGGCGGCGCTGAACGATCGCGTCTCGGCGGTGGTGCGGCCGATCTGCGACACCCTGCAGACGATGCCGATCTTCGTCTTTCTGATCCCCGCGGTGATGGTGTTTCTCGTCGGCGAGTTCACCGCGCTGGTGGCCATCGTGCTCTACGCCATCGTCCCGCCGATCCGCTATGGCGAGCTCGGCATCCGCGGTGTTCCGCCCGAGCTGACCGAGGCAGCCCGGATGATGGGAGTGACGCGCCTGCAGATGCTCTGGCAGGTGCAGTTGCCGGTGGCGCTGCCGGAGATCGCGCTCGGTGTGAACCAGACCGTGATGATGGCGCTGACGATGGTCGTGATCGCCTCGCTGGTGGGCGCCCCGGGCCTGGGCCAGGACGTGCTGATCGCCCTCAGCCGCGGCGACGCCGGCCGCGGCCTAGTCGCCGGCCTCAGCATCGCCGCGCTGGCGATCGTGTTCGACCGCATCGTCCAGGCCTGGAGTGTCGAGCGAAAACGCGCGCTGGGACTTCAATGATCGAGGCTGACGTGATCGGCGTTTGCCCACTCAGCGCAATGAATGAGGTATTGTCACGTTGTCCGGACGCAGGCGCAGCGGAGGCGTCGATGCCGGAGATCAGGCGGCGCAAGTCGCAAGGTGCCATGCGTCGATCGCATCACCGCGAAACTGACGCATCGTGCGGCGGGAAATCAGGTGACGCTGGATGTTGAAGGTGGAGACCTCGAAAAACCTCCTCATTCGTCTCGTTTTATGATTCCATCGTCCTGACCGAGATCGGGAGGATGTCATGCGGGGACAGCCGGGGTTCTGGGACGTCGACGAGCGATATGTCCGGCTGAGCGAGGCCGGCGATCCGCTGGAGAAGCTGAACGCGATCGTGCCGTGGGAGGTGTTCCGCAAGCCGTTATCGAAAGCGTTGAAGCGCTCGGACGGGGCGAAGGGCGGCAGACCGCCCTACGACGCCGTGCTGATGTTCAAGGTCTTGGTTTTGCAGGCGCTTTACAACCTCTCGGACGACCAGGCCGAATTCCAGATCCAGGACCGGTTGTTTTTCATGCGCTTCCTCGGTCTCGGGATCGCTGAGAAGGTGCCGGACGCCCCCTTCGGCAGGCTCAGGATGAGAGACGATCTGGCTGTTCCGCGAGCATCTGGCCGAGGCCGGCGCGATCGGGAACCTGTTCGCCCGTTTCGACAAGCACTTGGACAAGGCCGGCTACCTGGCGATGGGCGGCCAGATCGTGGACGCGACCATCGTCGCGGCGCCGAAGCAGCGCAACACCGAGGACGAGAAGACCGCGATCAAGGCTGGCGAGGTTCCGGAGGCCTGGAAGAACAAGCCCGCCAAGCTTCGCCAGAAGGATCGCGACGCCCGCTGGACGGTGAAGTTCTCCAAGGCCAAGCCGGCGGCGCCGGGAAAGCCGCAGCACATCGACAGTGCGGTGCCGAGCTTCGGTTACAAGGACCACGTCTCGATCGACAGGCGCTTTGGCTTCATCCGCGGGTGGTCGGCGACGAGCGCGTCAGCCTACGACGGCGCCCAACTCTCCAACGTCGTCAACCGATCGAACACCGGCTCGACGGTCTGGGCCGACACCGCCTATCGGTCGGCCAAGAACGAGGAATGGCTGGAGAAGAACGGTTATATCTCCGACATTCACTGCAAGAAGCCGAAGGGGCGGCCGATGAGCAAGCAGACATCGCGTGCCAATGGCCGGCGCTCGGCGATCCGTTCGAAGGTCGAGCACGTCTTTGCCCGCCAGAAGGGACCGATGCGGCTCTTTATCCGCACCATCGGCATCGTGCGCGCCGAGGTGAAGATCGGCATGGCAAACCTTGCCTATAATCTCACGCGACTCGTCTGGCATCAGGGGCGAGGTGCGCCTGCATGACGGCGAAATCGCCGTCGAGGACGTCACCCCGCGTCACGTGAAACTAAAAATCACCAACATCGTCGGCTTGCACCATGGTCAGCGCCGACCCCCACCCTGAAAAGCGCAATCTCGTCGGTAATTCGAGGTGCCCAGGTGTTGTAGATGGCGGCGTGAGTGGAGAGGAATTGTTGGGCCGACCGCGGCGACTTGAAGCGCTGCATCCGTCGCTCCCGTTGCCGCAC
>NZ_JAZHLJ010000102.1:0-10492 GCF_036549495.1 Aurantimonas sp. C2-5-R2 | reverse complement strand
CCTGCTCCTGCGCCGTCATCTGCTGGCGCTCGCCGTTCTGGCGCCGCTCGGCCTCGGCCTCTTCGCGCCGCGTCACCGCCTCGGCCTCGACGCGCTGCTTCTCCAACGCCGCCTGCTTGAACGCCAACACCGCATTCGCCATCCGGCCAATCTCGTCCTTCTGCTCCAGGGCAGGAATCTCAGTGGTCAGATCACCGCCGGCGAGTTGGGACATCCTGTCGGCCATGCCGCTGATTGCGCCGCCGATACGGCGACCGACGAACAGCGCGACGACGATGGCCAGTCCCATCGCGAGCAAGGCGGCGAAAGCGGCGGTCCAGCTGATTTCACTCGAGATGGCCTGCAGCGCCGCCTGCGAGGTCAGCAGATGCGCCACACCGGAGACATTGCCGGCGAAGTCCTTGATCGGACGGGCGACACCGACATGGGGCTGTCCGCCGATGACAGACGTTGTGGGAACCGTCTCGCCATCGCGGACGCGTGCCAAGGTGGCACCGTCGAGCAGCGGCTCGCCTTGGAAGGTCGCCGCCGAACGGGCATCGGCGGTATCCTTGGCGGCAAAGGTCGCGACTTCGTCCATTGGGAAGATGTAGAGCTCCGCCTCGTCATCGGCGCTGTCGGTCAAGCGGGAGATGAACTCCTGTCCGAAGCCCAGTCCGAATTCGACGGTGCCGACGTGGCGTCCGTTGTATTCGATCGGGTGGACGGCTCGAACACCGATCCCGGCGCGGCCGCGCTCCAGCCCGATGACCGGCATCTTGTTGGCGTTGGCCTCGACGACCGTGAAGCGGAACGAAGACAGGTCGTCGCCGAACTTTTCCGGCTTGTGGACGCGCAGGAAGGAAATGCCCTGAGGGGTGTGAAACTGGAACTGCTCCACACCGTATTGCGTCTTCATCGCGTCAAAGCCGGGAACGAAGATATCCGCCAGGCGCTGGCGATGGTCGAAAGCGACGGCTTGCCCGACGGCCGGCTGGCGCGCCACCAGAGCCGCGAGGCTGAGCGCCTTGTCGACCTCTGCGGCGATCGAGCGATCGAGCTTGCGCTGCATGATGCCAAGTTCGCGCTCTGCCGCTTGCTCGACCAGACGGTCTGCGCCGAGGAAAAGCGGTATGCCGACCGCCAGCGCGGCGACGAACGCGGCGAAAAGAACCGAGACGAAGAGACGAGAACGAAGCGACATGGTCACCATCCAATTATAGTATTCAAACCTTTCTATGTGAGCGCGGTTTTCCGAAAGGTTAACCGTAAGCGGGACCTTCTCGTCTCGGCCACGTTTTTGCGCCGATAGGCTGCTGGAAGCCCGAAAATATTCGTAGCCGGGCAAGCGACGGGCCGCCGACGCCCGGAACGGCTTTTCGGGCCGCCGCCCGCCCGCGAAAATTAGAGCGTCGCGGTCCCGCTTGGGCGGTGAGGCGTCAGCTTGACACGCCGCCGATCTGCCGAAATGGTCCGCACTCTCGACCCCACTGGAAAGCGGAATCGCGATGCCACCGAAAAAAAAGCCGGCGACGAAACTATCGGCCAATAAACCGGCCACGAAGTCGCCGGCCAAAAACAATGGCAAATTTTCCAGCGGAATCGATGGGCTCGACACGGTGCTGGGCGGCGGGCTTCCCGGTCGGCATCTCTATCTGCTCCAGGGCAAACCCGGCACCGGCAAGACCACCTTTGCGCTGCAATTCCTGATCGCCGGCGCCGCCGCTGGCGAACCGGTTCTGTATGTGTCGCTGTCACAGAGCAAGGCCGAACTGGAGCAGATCGCGGCATCGCATGGCTGGTCGCTCGACGGGGTCGAGATCGAGGAGCTGCACGCGGCCCGTCATGACGAAAAGCAGGACGATCAGACGATCTTCTACGCTTCGGATGTGCGTCTCGATCGGACCCGCGAGGCCGTCGACGCGGCAATTGACCGGGTGAAGCCGAAGCGCATCGTCTACGATTCCCTCGTCGAAATTCGCCAGCTCAGCCGCGACACCCAGAAGTTTCACGAGGAAATCCTGTCGTTCAAGCGAATGGTCGGAAAACAGGGCATTGCGACCCTGTTCATCGACCTGACGCCGGAGGCCGGCGGCGATGCCGTCGTCGAAAGTCTGGCGCATGGACTGTTCCACCTGGAAAAGTACCTGCCAGAATATGGTCAGGCGCGCCGCCGGATCGATATTCGCAAGATGCGTGGCGTGAGTTTCTTCGACGGTTATCACGACATGGCGATCCAGACAGGCGGGGGTGTCCGGGTGTTTCCGCGGATCGTGCCGGAACTCACACCGGAGACCAGCCGCGAGGATCTGATCAAGTCGGGCGTCGACGCGCTCGACGAGATGCTCGGCGGTGGCATGGAGCCTGGCACCACGACGCTCATCGTCGGTCAGTCGGGCACTGGCAAGTCGACCCTTGCCTCGCTTTACGCCTATGCGGCCCTGGAGCGTGGTGAATCGGTCACGCTGTTTTTGTTCGAAGAACGGGTCGAGACCTTTTTCCGGCGCTCCGAAGGGCTCGGTCTGCATCTGCGCAAATATCGCGACGACGGGAAGCTCGAACTCTGGGACTTCAATCCTGGCGCGATTTCGCAAGGTGAATTCTCGCAGATCGCCCAGCAATCGGCGGATGGCAACAATGCCGGCGTGGTGGTCATCGACAGCTTCACCGGTTACCTCGCCGCGCTGCCGAATCCGCAGGAAGCGATCATGCAGATCCAGACGCTGCTGAAATATCTTTCGCGGCGCGGTGTCCTGACCATCCTCATCGTCGCCCAGCACGGCCTGCTCGGCCACAATATGGACACCGCCGTCGACGTCAGTTTTCTCGGCGATACGGTGGTGTTCCTGCGCATGTACGAATGGCCGGCGGTAGTCCGCCGCACGATCACCGTGGTCAAGAAGCGCCACGGTCCGCACGATCTCGATGTCCGGCAATTGCAGATCGATACCAAAGGCATCAGCATCAGGGAGTTCGTTCAGCCACCGCCGGGCAGTCCGTCCCCGATGCCGACGCGATGAAAGCGGATTTCGACCGAATACCGTCGGCTGCCGAACTGCCCGTCCTGATCTACGCACCTTATGGGAACGATGGCGACACGCTCCATAAGGTACTGACGGACGCCGGTTTCACGGCGATTGTCGCCGACGATCTGGCGCAATTTCAAACCAGTCTGGCGCGTGAGGCCGGGGTTCTGATCGTCAGCCAGGAAGGTTTGACCGAGAAGTCGCTGGAGCTCGTCAGCCAGATGCTGGCGCAGCAGGACGACTGGGCGGAACTACCGATCATCGTGCTCTTGGACGCGGCGCTGCATCTCAACAATGCCGCCGGCCGGCTTCTCGAACTCATGCCTCGCTCGAAGCTGATCATCAAGCAACGCCCGGTGCATCCCACCGAGATGACCACCTCGGTCGATACGGCTTTGCGCGCCCGTATTCGTCAGTACGCCCTGGCCCGTTACATCGCGCATCAGGAGGAATTGCGCCACGAGCTCAACCACCGGGTCAAGAACATCCTCGCCAGCGTCAATGCGCTGTTTTCGCTCACACGCCGGAACTCCGCCGATCTCAACGAGTTTTCCCATGAGTTCGCCGGCCGACTGAACGCCCTCAGTAACGTTCATTCGGTCCTGTTCAATGTCGACTACGGATTGGTGTGGTTGACCGAATTGGTGGAAGCGATCTTGAGGCCAT
Source organism: Aurantimonas sp. C2-5-R2 (assembly GCF_036549495.1). Taxonomy (NCBI): domain Bacteria; kingdom Pseudomonadati; phylum Pseudomonadota; class Alphaproteobacteria; order Hyphomicrobiales; family Aurantimonadaceae; genus Aurantimonas; species Aurantimonas sp. C2-5-R2. The sequence continues at coordinate 6,821 of NZ_JAZHLJ010000102.1, read as the reverse complement.
TCAACACGGAGGACGTGCGGGTTGTGGCGACCGGCCCGGATCAGCGGCTGCTGTCCGACCCCGCCCAGAAGATCGCCTTGAGTCTGTACGAACTGGCCACCAATGCGGCCAAATACGGAGCGCTGTCGTCGAGCGAGGGCGCTGTCGGTGTCAAGTGGTCGGTCGAGTCGGGAACGGGGGGCGACAGCTTCGTACTGGACTGGTCGGAGAGCGGCGGGCCGAGCGTCAAACCGCCGTCGCGGACCGGCTACGGCACGCGTTTCATCCGTTCGGCGGCGCACAGTCTCGACGGCGAGGCGAATCTTGAATTTACACCCGCCGGTCTTCACGTGCAGGTACGGGTGCCGGCCCGCAGCGTACTGGATCGATAGATGCCCGCAATTCATTCCGTGCTGATTGTCGAGGACAATCTGATCGTGGCCATGGTCATTGAGGACGATCTGAGGGACGCCGGCTACGAGGTGTTGGGGCCCACCATGCGCAGTGCCCCGTCGCTGGACATCGCGCGGTCCTCGACGATCTCGCTCGCTCTGGTCGATATCGATCTGGAGGGCGGCGACGACGGCGTCGAGCTGGCCCGTCGGCTGCGTGACGAGCATCAGGTGCCCAGCCTGTATATTACCGGACAGGCGGCTGTTGCACGGGCTGGCAAAGACGCGGCCCTCGGCCTCCTGCCGAAGCCGTTCACGCCGGAGCAACTGCTGGAAGCGGTCGCGGAGGCCTTGAAATACGCGGCGACGGGCGAGGTGCCGCAGACGCCGAAGGCGGCTGTGTGGTTCTGAGCGTGCCAGGTGGTCCGCGGTCGGGCATGGTGAAAGAAGCGGTTTCCATTGGTCCCCGGCATGCCGGTCGAGGCCTTCATCCAGACCGGCGAACGCACGGCCATATCCTATCTCCTGAAACCGCTGTCGGATCAGTTCCGCCGCGCCATGCGGGAACAGTGAGGAATAAAGATGTCGATCGACTTCGATCCTTATGGTCCTCTCAGACGAAAGCTTGCGAGCGATGGCGTGGATATCGCCGCGCAGTTCGTAAAGCGTCGTCCTGCGGCGACGCCGGCAGCGGTCCGGTCGCATATAGCAACACGACGCAACCGGATTGCTAGCGTCCGTCGTCTGGCCTTTGCCTTCGCGGCGCTGGGGGTAATCGCTCCGGTCGCCCTCACCACGATCGCCTTCGGGGACGAACTGCGAGACACCGGGGGCGCCGGCGTGGAGCAGACGGAACCAGATGAAGCGACAGCGCCGAAACTGAGCTCGGATGGGCTGCGCGCAGGTGAAACCGGCATTGTTCCGAGCCAGGTCGACACGCGAGACCAGGAAAAAGGCACCGGAAATTCGCCGACTGCGGCCCCGAGCGTGACCTGTGCCGAAGCGCTTGCCTCAGAACCGCTTCAAAACATGGATCAATATTTAAAGGATATCGGCATCCACTACGAAAGAATATTCGATCAAACGCTGTCAGATGCGAATTGCACAGGTCGGCAGGTCGTAGATTTTCTTTTAGAAAATGGCGCAAAGCTTTATTCATATCGTGAATACGAAGGTGAAGAGTCAAGGAATGCCTATTCTTTAACATATCGTTCCGGATTTTTATTGAGAAGATTATTTATTTTTTTCCCATTCCACATAGTAATAGTAGAAAATACTGAATCAATATTCGTTCGTTCTAATTGGGAAATAGATCTATAGGTAATGGAGGTTACGTATGAGCCAGATATACATCGAGTGGAAGTGGGTTGGCTCCTTTGGAATTGATTCGCCTTATAGGCATATGTACCTTGTATACAAGCCAGCGCCTGACGCGCCGATCAAGGATTGGCAAGTCATTAGAGCAGGCCCACGCAATCCGCTGGGCGAGGCTGGCGGGGGCACTGATCATGCCAACCCTCATCCCGTATTTGCGAGCAGCGGACCAGAAATGTGCCTGACAAGTGAATTTCGGCAGCCCGTGCTGAGTCGGTGCTGATCTCTCACGCACGGCACAATCGGCGAACGGAGAAGCCTGCTTGCAGGCTGTTCACGCCATTGAGGAAAAATGGTGCCAGGGACGGCGTCACATCGATGGCGTAAGCCATTGATTGAATTGATGTACAGAAACGAGAATTTACGACGATACCAACAAAAATACCAACATTTTAGGTTGCTTGGGAGTGTCGACATCGTCCCGCGTGGCCGCCGTCACGAGTGTGCGTCAACGCCGCCATAGCCGTGGATGCCGGTGGTCAGGTTATGATAGACCGGAGCCTTCAAGCCGTTCAATTTGGGAATCTCGGCCACGCGCACGCGATCACCCTCATTGATGGCCATCGCCTGGCCGAAATCGGCAAAGATCGCGCGACCATCAATCAGCAGGTTCAGGTCGAGATGCTGCCGACCGTGCCCTTGCCCCGCCTCATGGAACCATGGATCGCCAGATCGGTACGGATACTGAAGGCGGTCAATGTGAATCCAGAACCGATTGACAAACAAAGCCAGCGCGCGAGCGCTGGCTTTGTTTGCAAGGTCAGGCCGGAGCCTGACCCTTATCTGGTGCTGTGGACAGCTTGTTAACGGCTGGCCTGCGTTTTCTGAGGATGCCACTATTGTCACGCCAGAAAACTTTGTCAAGAATGACGCTCAGGAGGCTCACCTTGGCAAATCAGCGACTTACTACCCTCGGCATCGATCTCGGGACCAACTCGCTCGGATGGTGTCTGATCACCACCTCTGGCGAGCCCTGCTGCGAGCCCCGCTCTGGCCGGATCATCGCCATCGGCTCGCGCATCTTTTCGCCCTCGGTATCCGCCGGCCGCGACGCAAAAACCGGTGAATCGCTGGCCGTGGCACGGCGCGATGCGCGGGCCACGCGGCGGCGTCGCGACCGCTACCTGAGGCGGCGCAAGGCGTTGTTAAAAGCGCTGACGCAATACGGGCTCATGCCTGCTGGTGAAGATGCTCGCAAGAAACTGCTTAAGGAGACTGGAGACGGCAAGGGCGGCGATTTGACCTCCGATGTCTATGCGCTGCGCGCCCAGGCCCTCGACGAAAAGCTCGATCTGCATCACATCGGCCGGATTCTGTTTCAGCTCGACCAGCGCCGCGGCTTCAAGTCCAACCGCAAGACCGACAAAGGCGACAACGAGGCCGGCAAGATCGTCACCGGTGTCGCGCGCCTCGACGTGGCGATAGGCGAGGTGGGCGCTCGCACCTATGGGGAATTCCTCCACAAAAGGCGGCTGGATGGAAAGTCAGTCCGCACGAGATTGCGTCCCGAAATGGGCGAAGGCGCCCGTGGCGACGGTTACGATTTCTACCCCTCGCGCGGCCATCTGGAGAAGGAGTTCGATGCGATCTGCGCAGAGCAGGCCAGACATTATCCGGATTTGCTGGGCGAGGATGTGGTGCGAGATTTGCGCGACATCATTTTTAATCAGCGGCCGCTCAAACCCGCTCTGCCTGGCCGCTGCACCTACAATCCGGATGAAAAGCGCCTGCCCAAGGCACATCCGCTGTTCCAGAAATTCCGTCTGCTGAAAGAGGTCAATGAGCTTGCCCTTGTCGGCGAGGATCAGATGCCTGTGAAGCTGACGCCCGATCAGCGCGATGCCCTGGTGTTGCGTTTGCGCGGCGCGAAATCGGTAAGCTTCGCCGCCTTGCGAAAGGTGCTGAAAGCACCGCGCGACGTGCGGTTCAACAAGGAAAGCGACAACCGCACGAAATTGATCGGTGACGAAGTATGGGCCTCGCTGTCGCACAAGGATGCTTTCGGCAATGCATGGTCCGGTTTCGATATCGCACGGCAATGGGAGATTGTGAGTCAGTTGAGGGAGGTCGACGACCCGGACGTTCTGGTGGACTGGCTGCGCGAGAATACCGGGCTGCATGCCGACGGCATCGACGCCGTTTGCAGGGTTTCGCTGCCGGAGGGCTATGGCCGGATGGGCGAGACGGCGCTCGCGGCCTTGTCAGACGAACTAGAGAATGCAGTCGACGAAAACGGCAAAGTGATCACCGAGGCGCAAGCCGCGATCAATGTATACGGCCGCACCAACAGCGAGGGCGATCGTGATTTCCAAGGTTATGCGGAACTGCCGAAATACCAGCAGGTGCTTGCCCGCCATATCCCCCCTGGCACAGGCGTTCCATCAGACCCCTACGACACCGAAATGGGGCGTATTACAAACCCGACCGTACATATCGCGCTCAATCAGCTGCGGCGCGTCGTCAATGCGGTCATCAAGAAGCATGGCCGGCCCGACCGCATCGCTATCGAACTGGGCCGCGACCTGAAGCTCTCGGAAGATCAAAAGGCGGACATCAACAGGACCATCGGTGAGAACACACGCGCGGCGGAAGCCCGTTCCAAAAAACTGATCGAACTCGGCCAGCCGGACACCGGCTATAACCGTATGCGGCTGAAACAGTGGGAGGAGTTGCACGAAAAGCCGGAAGCACGGGTGTGCATCTATACGGGGAGGCCGATCACACTTTCCATGCTGTTCACACCGGCCGTCGATATCGACCACATTCTGCCATATTCGCGCACCCTGGATGACAGCCAGGCCAATCGGCTGCTCTGCATGGCGGAAGCCAATCGCGAAAAGCGCAACAAGGCTCCGGTTGAGGTTGCGGCATGGGCCAGTCGATACGACGAGATTCTCGCCCGTGCGACCGCACTTCCGAAAAACAAGCAGTGGCGTTTCGCAGCCAATGCGATGGAGCGATTCAACGACGAAAGGAGTTTCGAAGCCCGGCAATTGACCGACATGCAATATATCGCGCGCATGGGGCTGACCTATCTGGCGTCGCCGTATCCCTATGAGGAAGCCGATGCGGAAGGGGTATTGCGACGTAATAGCCGCGTTCGTGCGCTGCCCGGTCGCATGACGGAAATGCTGCGACGCAACTGGGCGTTGAACGACCTGCTGCCAGATCACAATTTCGCCTATACGATGAAGGCAAAGAACCGCAACGACCATCGTCACCACGCCATCGACGCCGCCGTCATCGCCTGTACGTCGCGCGCACTGATCCAAAAAATGGCAACGGCTTCGCGCGCATTGGAAAGCGAGGGCGCGGAGCGCGTGGTTGCCGATCTGAAGGAGCCCTGGGATGGTTTTCGCGACGAGTTACGCGAGGCGGTTCGCAACACCGTCGTTTCGCACAAGCCCGATCACGGCGTCACGTCCGGTACGAAACTGAAAAAAGGCTTCGACGAGACAGCTGGCAAACTACATAACGACACGGCCTATGGTCCGACGGACGAGGTGGACGAACAGGGACAGCCCCGTGTGGTGCGGCGCAAACCACTCGAAGCCTTCACCACCGAAAAGCTGCTGCGTGATATCCGCGACCCGCAATTGCTCGAGGCGTTGCGGGAAGCAACGCGTGGCAAGACAGGTAAGGAGTTTACCGCAGCCCTGCTTGCCTTCGCCGAGGCTCCGGGACCGTTTCAGGGCCTTCGGCGCCTGCGGGTGCTGGAGACGCTCAGGACGATCCCGATCCGCGACAAAAACGGAAAGGTGTTCAAGGGTTACAAAGGCGATTCGAACCATCGGTATGACGTGTGGCGATTGAAGGATGGCAGATGGGTGGCCGAAGTCGTTTCGACATTCGACGTGCATCAGCCAGACTGGCAATCCGCTGTTCGTGCCGGCAATCCCACCGCCAAGAAAGTGTTGTCGCTGCGGCAAAACGATCTCGTGGCATTTGAGCATCCGGCCCGAGGCAAGACGATTGCGCGGGTCGTCAAATTCGGCGCAAATGGCCAAATCACGCTCGCCGATCACAACGAAGCTGGCGATCTGAAAAAGCGCGATGCTCTTTCGGTGGAAGCGCCGGAACACGCCACCGGTGACGCAGAGCCCATCGAATTCGACCCCTTTAAATACTTCGCGCCGACGGCTGGCGGCTTGAAGAAACTGTCTGTGCGGCAAATCCGCATTGACGAGCTTGGCACTGTCTACGATCCAGGCCCGCGCCATTGATGCCGAACCGTTAAGGTAAACAGCAGCCTGCTGCTTGCGGCGTCACCTATCTGTGGCAGTCTGCCGCGATGGAGCGGATTGTCGATGTTGCAACCGATGGTTTGCACCTCGCCGTCGTGCGGGGCTTCATGACCGTCAGCGAAAACCGTGAAGAGCGCGGGCGCATCGCGCTCGACGATATTGGCGCGGTCATCGCCCATGCTCATGGCCTCACTTGGTCCAACAATCTGTTCGTGCAATTGTCGAAACGCAATGTGCCAGTAATCATCTGCGCCGCGAATCACGCACCCGTCAGCTGTCTGTGGCCGCTGGAAGGCCATCACCGCCAGAGTGTGCGCATGCGCGCCCAGGCAGCGGCTTCTAAACCCCTGACGAAGCAGATATGGCGGCAGATCGTTTCCGCCAAGATTGCCATGCAGGCCGCTGTGCTCGCTTCCGCGGGCGCGGAGGCCGCCGGACTCGCCGCAATGGCCAAACGCGTCAAATCCGGCGACCCCGACAATCTCGAAGCGCAAGCCGCTCGACGCTACTGGAATGGGTTGATGGGGCCGGACTTCCGCCGCGACCGCGACGCTGACGGCGCCAACGCCATGCTCAATTACGGCTACACCGTTCTGCGGGCGATCCTCTCGCGCGCCATCTGCGCCGCCGGTCTACATCCGACATTCGGCATTCATCACACCAACCAGAACAACGCATTCCCACTGGCCGACGATTTGATGGAGCCATACCGCCCGCTCGTAGACCGCATGGTGCTAAGCCTTGGGGGATGTCCCGAAGTTTGTTGAACTTCGTTGAGCGGCGATGCCGGGTTGAACGTTACGCGGCCCTCGATGCAGGGGCAATGAACTTT
>NZ_JAZHLJ010000101.1:0-10575 GCF_036549495.1 Aurantimonas sp. C2-5-R2 | reverse complement strand
AGACTGCGGGAACGGCAGGTCTTCACGGGCCAGGACATCCATGCCCAACACTAGATCTAGTGGGTGTGGGAATCAACCGGATAGGCAAGCTATATACTATCGTAGCGACATAGCAGGCGGTCACGAACACCGCAGTGAACTTCCCACGACATCTTGTTTTGGACGTTTGCTGACGTCTTCTCGGCACCGATTGCCGGTAGCTTTTCAACAAGCTGCGCATAGTCAGGCTCCCCCCTACGGCAACCGACCAATCCGTTCGGTCAGCAGCGAAAAATAGGCGTCGGCATCGCCGGAGCGCACCCAGACGGCGTTTTTCGGCCGGTCGGTGACGCCCCAATAATCGCAGACCGTCATCCCCCGCGTCAGCGGGCTGGCGGTTTCGATCGCCACATTGACCGACCGTCCGGTGAATATCTCCGGCTTGAGCACAAAGGCGGTGACGCAGGGATCATGCAGCGGCGCGCCCTCCCAGCCGTATTTCTCCACGTCGAACCGCGCCGAAAAGCCGAGCATCGCCGCCACCGCCGCGCCGGAGCGGTTGCCGAGATCGCCGAAGGCGGCGATCCGCTCCCGGGTCGAGCGCATCTGGTGGGTCACGTCGAGCGGCAGCACGGTGATCGCCGCGCCGCTGGCAAAGACGATCGCCGCCGCCTCCGGATCGACGAAGATGTTGAATTCCGCCGCCGGGGTGATGTTGCCGGCCTCGAAACAGCCGCCGCCCATCAGGACGACGTCCTTCAGCCGCGCGGCGATGTCCGGCGCCTTGGTCATGGCCAGCGCGACATTGGTCAGCGGCCCGAGCGCCAGCAGCCGGATCGTGCCGGCCGGATGCGCACGGATCGTCTCGATCAGAAAGTCGACGCCATGGCCGTCCCGGGCGGCAAGCGTCGGCTCCGGCAGATCGGGACCGTCGAGCCCGGTCGGGCCGTGGACGTGCTCGGCGGTGACCAGATTGCGCAGCATCGGGCGCTCGCATCCGGCATGAACCGGCACCTCGGTGCGGCCGGCGAGTTCCAGGAGCCGCAGCGCGTTGCGGGTGGTATGGTGCAGCGGAATGTTGCCCGCGACCGTGACGATGCCGAGGATGTCGATCTCGTCCGGCGAGGCCAGCGCGGTCAGGATCGCCACCGCGTCGTCCTGTCCCGGATCGGTATCGAAGATCACTTTTTCGGCCATGCGACGTCACTCCAGCGCGTTGTTCCGCGTCCCGATATCATTGGGATCGTTGGGCAGAAAGAGCTTGGGTGGGTGCCGGGCTGCTTCGCACACGGTCGGCGCGGTGCGGCCAGGCACCGCAGAAAAAAGGCGCCCCGGAAGGGACGCCTCGCTACGGTGATGTTTCACGACACGTCAGTAAGGGCAGGACGAATCCGTCGAGTAATCGTGGACCTCGATCTCGCCGGCGATGATCTTCGCCTTGGCCGCTTCGGCCGCGGCCTTCATCTCCTCGGTGACGAGCTCGGCGTTGTTCTCGTCCATGGCGTAGCCGACGCCATCCTGTTCCAGCCCGAGCGTGACGGTGCCCGCCTTCCAATTCCCCTTCGCCGCGTCCTCGAAGGTCGAATAGACGGCGTTGTCGACGCGCTTGACCATCGAGGTCAGCACCTTGCCCGGAAACAGGCCGTTCTGGTTGGAATCGACCCCGATGCCGTATTTGCCGGCGTCCGCGGCCGCCTGCATCACGCCGATGCCGGTACCCCCGGCGGCGTGGAAGACGACGTCGGCGCCCTGGTCGATCTGGGACTTCGCCAGCTCGCCGCCGCGCACCGGGTCGTTCCAGGCCGCGCCGGTGCTGCCGGTCATGTTCTCGATGACCTTGGCGTCGGCGGAGACCGACTTGACGCCGCCCTTGTAGCCGCAGGCGAATTTGGAGATCAGCGGGATATCCATGCCACCGACGAAGCCGACGGTGCCGGTCTCCGACTTCATCGCCGCGAGGATGCCGACTAGATAGGAGCCCTCTTCCTCCTTGAACAGGATCGATTGCACGTTCGGCGCCTCTACGACGGCGTCGATGATGGCGAATTTCGTGTCCGGATATTCCTTCGCCACCGCTTCCAGCGCTGCGGCCTGGCTGAAGCCGACGGAGATGATCGGGTTCGCTCCGTCGCGGGCGAACCGGCGCAGCGCCTGCTCGCGCTGGGCGTCGTTGACGATCTCGAATTCGCGGTATTCGGTGCCGGTGTCGGCCTTGTATTTCTCGGCGCCGTCATAGGCGCCCTCGTTGAAGGATTTGTCGAACTTGCCGCCGAGATCGTAGAGGATCGCCGGGGCGAATTCTTCGGCCGACGCTGCGGTAACCGACAGGAGGGAGGTGGCGAGGAGTCCGGCCAGGAACTGTTTCATGGAGTGTCCGATCCCTGTTGCAGATGATGGGTCTCAAAACCGCCGATCGTCGGCGGAGGGACGCCACGGCCGCAAGGCGGGCCGTGCCTGCCGAGAGACTGGCACGGCCCGCGCCGAGAATCATCTGAAATCCGCGACGATGGAAAACGGGCTCATCCGCGTTTGATATCACCCTGCCTTGTCCGCCGAGGTCTCGCCGCAGGGAGTGCTATTCCGCCGCCTCGGTCTTCAGCCCGATCGGGCAGGAAATTCCGGTGCCGCCGACGCCGCAATAGCCACTCGGGTTCTTGGCGAGATATTGCTGGTGGTAGCCCTCGGCGTAATAGAATTCGGTCGCGGGCGCGATCTCGGTGGTGATCGTGCCCTTGTGGCCAGCCTTGGCGAGCGCCTGCTGATAGGCCGCTCGCGACGCGGTCGCGGCATCGAGTTGCGCCTGCGAGGATGTGTAGATGCCGGAGCGATACTGGGTGCCCATGTCGTTGCCCTGGCGCATCCCTTGCGTCGGGTCGTGACCTTCCCAGAATGTCGTCAACAGGCTTTCATACGAGACCACCGCCGGATCGAAGACGACCAGCACGACCTCGTTCTGCCCGGTCTGGCCGGTGCAGACTTCCTGATAGGTTGGGTTCGGCGTCGCCCCGGCCGCATAGCCCGCCGCCGTCACATGGACGCCGGGCAGCTGCCAGAACTTCCGCTCCACGCCCCAGAAGCAGCCCATGCCGAAGATCGCCGTTTCGGAGCCATCCGGGAAGGGCGGCTTCAATGGGTGGCCGTTGACGAAATGGGTCTCGGCGGTCTCGATCGGCTCGGCCCGTCCCGGCAGCGCCTCTCCGCCCACCGGCAGCTTCATCTTCTTGGAAAACATATCGAGAATATACATGAACTACTCCTTGTTCGGCGCCGAGGCGCCAGCGGACAGGCATCAGCGGACCAGGCGGCGGCGCGTCTTGCGCTCGCGGCCGGCGAGCAGCAGGACGAGGCCCGCGACACCGGCGGTGATCGAAACCGACCAGCGGCCGATCTCGGCGAGCATGGCGGCCACCGTCGCGCTCTGGACACCGGATGGCTCCAGGCTCCCGCCCATCATCGCCAGCGCCTCCGTCACGCTCATCAGACGCGTCGCCTGATCGGCGAGCGAGCGGGCGATGTCGCCGACGGCGAACACGACGGCGATGGCGAGCAGGAGGCTGCCGATCAGACGCACCAAAAACCGCATGAACCTGTCGCTCCCATCCTGTCACTTGGCGACCCGTCGCGCCACGGCGCCGCCCTCCGCCCGCGCAGACCGGACTGGCCGCAGGACCGCCGTCGCCTGCTTGGATACCATGTGGGGATTACCCCCGTCGGCGGCAATGTAGCGCCCTTGCGACCAGCCCGGAAGTTTGCTGAATTCGCGGGTTGAACCGCGGAGCGTTCTGGCTATAGTCCGCGGCTGTTCGAGACAGGGCATCGACCCCGGCGTTTCGCTTCGCCGGTCTGTCCGGCGCGGATGAATTCCGGAGAGGGATGTCGTTGCCGAGAGGCGACGAGAGCGGGATGCAACCTCCCGCTTTTCGGCTCGAATGCACGGAGAGGTGGCCGAGTGGTTGAAGGCGCACGCCTGGAAAGTGTGTATACGGGAGACCGTATCGAGGGTTCGAATCCCTCTCTCTCCGCCATTATTATGCCCCGCACAATACTCATAACCCATTGATATTACTGCATAAATCGCGATTTCCGATTTTCGTCTGACCTCGCATTGGCAACCTATGCTATACATTTTGCTGTGCATTTTGCGGGCAAGATCATGAACATCACCAAACGCGGCAGCACCTATCATCTCGTCCGGCGCGTGCCCAAGCGTTACGGCAGCGTCGAGCCGCGCGGGACCATCTGGATAAGCCTGCACACCGATTCCGAGAACGAGGCCAAGCGCAAGGCCCCGGTCGCGTGGAGCCTCATGGAAGCCGCGTGGGAGGCCCGTCTTGCTGGCGAGGTAGACGACGCCGAACGGCGCTATGAGGCCGCGCGCAATCTCGCCGCCATGCGCGGCTTCCGCTACCTGCCCGTCGAGAAGGTCGCCGCCCTGCCGCGGCGGGAACGGCTTGAACGCTTGGAAGCGGTCATGCGCAACGGCGAGCCGGACCGGATCGAAGCGGCCGCCATCCTCGGCGGGGCCGCACCACCGCCGATCACCGTCAACCGGGCGCTGGAAATGTTCTGGACGCTCGCCAGGGACCGCACCCTCGGCAAAAGCGAAGACCAGCTTCGGCGATGGAAGAATCCGCGCATCAAGGCCGTGCGCAATTTCGTCGAGGTCGTCGGCGACAAGGCCATAGACCAGATCACGCCCGACGACGTGCTCGAATTTCGCCAGTGGTGGCTTGAGCGGGTCGAGACCGAAGGCAAGACACCCAACAGCGCCAACAAGGACTTCACGCATCTCGCCGACACGTTGCGGACGGTCAACCGAATGAAGCGGCTGGGGCTGGTCCTGCCCTTCACCGACGTCGCCCTGAAGGAAGGCGAGAAGCGGGTACGGCCGCCCTTCTCGACGGAATGGATCAAGACCAGATTGCTTGCGCCCGGCGTGCTCGACGGACTCAACACGGAAGCGCGCTGCATCGTCCTCGGCATGGTCAACACCGGTTATCGCCCCAGCGAGGCGGCCGGCCTGTTGCCGGAGCATATTCGGCTCGACGGCACCGTGCCCTATGTCTCTATCGAACCGGTCGGACGGCAGCTGAAGAACGCGACCAGCAAGCGGATTATCCCGCTGGCGGGCGTGTCGCTCGACGCCTTCCGGCAATGCCCCAATGGCTTTCCCGCCTATCGTGGCAAGGACAAGATCAGCGACACCGTGAACAAGTTCCTGCGCGAGAACGGGCTGCTCGAAACGCCGCATCACACCCTCTATGGGCTCCGGCACGCGTTCGAGGACCGGATGATCGCCGCCCGCGTTGACGAGCGCGTGCGGCGCGACCTGTTCGGCCACGCCTACAATCGCGAGCGCTACGGCAGGGGGGCTGATCTCAAGCATCTTCACGAGGTCGTTTCGAGCGTCGCCTTATGCGCGCGTTCCAACGCTTCCAGTTCTTCCAAATCGCGTTCGAACGCTCGGAAGATCGGAAGATAGACCGGGTTTTCGCGCACGAGTTTTGCCGCTGCGGCATGGGCTTTGCGCACCCTCGCCAACATATCCATTTGACCGAACCTTTGGTTACGGTCCCATTCGCTGAGTTACAGGCGAGCGGAGAGGTCAGGAATCCACTTGCCCGGTTGGGTCAGAACGTGCCGTTCAGCCGCACGTTGGTCGTGCCGGACGGGTTGACCGCCGTGGCGACGGAAACGCCGATCTTCGTGTTGCCGGTCACCGTGATCGTGACCAGCCGCGCGGCGTTATCCCAATAGACGGGATCGCCGACGGCCATGGCGTCGAGCGCGACCTTCGGCAGGGGAAAGACGCCGACGGTCACAAGGTCCACGTCAGCGCCGATCGCGGCGTCGCCAGCGGCCACGCCGAAAATGCTGCCGATCAAAGCGCCGTCGCCAGCGGCCAGGGCGTAGGGGGCGGGAAGGGTCAGGTTCTCGCCCTTCTGCACAAAATTACGCATGGTCAGATTCCTTTCGAAGTTTTGAAGAGGATGGTGGAAGGCCGCTTGCCTGCAATCGCCGCGTCGGCTGCCGCGAGCGCGGCGGCCATTTCCCGGTCGGAGCGATACTCGACTTCCTCGCCATTCTGATCACGGAAGCGGCGCACGCCCTGAAGACGAGCCTCGAATAACGCGTCGCGCCACGCGACCAGATCGGCGAGGGAAGCGGCCATGGTTACGCGCCCGGATTGAGGTAGGCACCGCGCCAGTCGACGGCACCCGCCCCGAAATCGAGCACGACGCGGAACTCCATTCCGAGTACGTCCCAGCCCTCACGGGAGGCCATCTGCGGCCCCTGCGCCGACGACAAATACGCGAATTCCAACACGGGCAGGACCGCCGGATCGGCGAAGATGTACCAGCTCGAATCGGTGATCCCGGGTTCGATCAGCAATGTGAGCTTGCCAGCGAACGGGTTCGCGTCGCCGAAGGTCGTGGCGTAGATCGTCGCGAGCACCTGTTCCGCCGCCGTCTCAAGCGCCGGCCCGACGACAAGGTATTTCGGCGTCGCGTTGATCGGCGTCACGCCGTCCAGCGCCTTCATGCCGCGCATGGCGAGGCGAGCGTCGGACAGGGCCGTTACGTCGCCCGTCGAGCCCAAGGCCACGCCGGGCGCGGCAAGGTTGCCATGGGCAGCGCTGAAGAGGTCCGCGCCGTCCTCGCCCATGGCCGGATTAGCGAGCAACGTGTTGACGAGAAGATTCGCCTCGGTTTGCGCCGCCATCCGGCCGGCCGTCGCGCCCCAATCGCGAAAAGCGCCAAGGTCGTCATTGATCAGCGCCTTGCGCGAAATGGCGAACTGCGTCGCATAAGTGTCGAGCGCATAGGACTCGGCCGACTCGCCGCGCGACGTGTGCGTGATTTCCCCCGACTCGCTCACGCGCTCCAGTTGGCCGATATCGGACAGCTTCAGTTTCGTGCCGGGCCGGAAATCGGACAACGTCGTCTGGCGAGCGAGCGTCGTCTTGATCGGCGACGCGGCCGCCTGATAGCTCGCCATCAGCGTGCGGTTGCCGGTGGTGCTGAGCAACTGCGGGAAGTCGCTGGTCGTGTGCATCGCCGCCCGAAAGAGCGCATCCGGGTCCATGGCGCGGGTTGAAACACCAGCGGCTTCCACGCAAGCCCGCGCCATATCACGGAGAGTTTCGGCCATGAAAGGGCGCGCTTCGTCGGTCGGCGCGGTGCCTGATACTCGCGCGTACAGCGCGTCAGCGCGCCGGGTGCGCATGACGGCCGGGTCTTCGCTGGATGGGCTCACGACGCGGATGCGCGGCGTGTTGCGGGTCCGCGTCTGCATCGCCTCGAATGCCTCCGCACGGGCTTCCGTGACAGACAAGTCGCGGTCGATCATATCGTCCGCCTGGTCGGTCGTCATGCCGGCGGAGCGGGCAATCTGGCGGATGGCGGCGCGGTTTTCGGCCGGGGTGTCTTCGACGATGATGTCTTCGTCTTCCATGTTCTCAATCCTGAAGGTTGCGCCCGGATCGGCCGGGACCGGCACGGCGGAAACTTCAAAGATCGACCACGCCGCCGCCGTGCGGACGCGAACCTTGTTTTCGATGGAGTCGGCCCAGCGTTGGACGCGGTAGCCGACGGAAACGCCGCGAATGATGCCCTGCCGAATGCGCTCGATGATGGGCTTCACATCGTCGGACTGAAGCAGGCGGATCGTGGCAATGAGCGCGTTGCCGTCCATGCGATATGCGGTCACGACGCCAATGGTGTCGCGGGCGCTCGCCTGCCGATGGCCGTCCAGGACGGGCGCGCCGACAAGCCGCGTCGCGTCGAGCCCGGCCGGGTCGAGCCGCTCGACGTACCCGCCGCGATGGTCGCGACGGGCGACGTCCGAAAACGTCGAGATGGTCGCTTCGACGGTCAACGCCGCCTCGTCGAACGAGTCGGGCGAGATGACCGCGCGGCGCGTCATTACGTCCTGCGATTCAAGTGGCAAGTTGCCGTGGCGGACACGGTTGACAGCCACGTCCTCACGGCGCTGCGCTGCGGTGAGCTTCCTAGTCATCGGCATTCGCGGACTCCTTCATCGTGTCGGCGGCGATCTCTTCGTCGAGCTGTTCGATCGACCAGCCGCGTTCGGCGACGGCCTTGCGACGACTGGTCAGCCCGGCCTCGATTTCGGCGACGGTCGCTTGCGTGTCCTTCAGCGGGTCGACCTGCATGGGCTTGGGCGGAAGCCATTCGACCGCCAGCCACTCGGGGCCGAAGTCGTCGAGTTCGCCGGACAGCACGGCATAGGTGATCGCCCGGCGGTAAACCGGCGTGAGAAATTGCGGAACAAAAGTGCCGTACTGGATTTGCTCGACACGCTGGCGGAACGGCAGCAATCCGGCGCGCAAGGAGCTGTAGTTCGCGCCGGTCAGATCGCCGTCCACGAAATGCGTCGGCAGGCCAAGGCCGGCGGCGAGTTGACGAAGCTGTGCCTTGACGAACTCGGTCGTTTGTTGCGCTTGCTGGGGCGTCGAAAACTTCACGTCCACGCCCGTGGGGAGGCGTTTCAGCGTGCCCGGTTCGAGTCCGGTTTCGAGGATTCCCCCCTCGCCGGTGCCGTCGAAAACTTCACCTCCGACGCCGTTCTGATCGACCAGGAACCCGGCATGCATGGCGGCGACTTTCGCGCCGACAAGCAAGGCGTCGAGCAACTGGTCCAATTCGCTGGCGGGTAAGATGATGGGCGCGAGCCAACTCGCGCCCCGGACCTGCCCCGCCGCCAGCGGCTTCATGACGTGAAGGATTTCGGATGCGTCGATCCGCACGGGCGGCGCGTAAGTGGCGAACTGGTCGTGCGGGCGGTGGGGTAAAACGTGGTAGGCGACGCGGCGGCCGTCGGTGTCGAACTCGACGCCCTGGACGATCACGCTGCCGTTGCCGAGTTCACGGGTCATCGACTCGTCGATCAGCTCCGGTGGAATCAGCCGGAGTCGAACGCCGTCGCCGAAATCGAGGGGCTGAACGAAGGCTTCGCCGTCCACGACAAGACCGCGCGCGATCTCGGCCTGGATTCCCCAAAAGGTTGTGCGGCCGTCGGCGTCCGCCACTTCGGCCCAGGTGTTGAAGAGCGTCGCCAGTGCCTTCCGGGCGGCCGCGTCGGGATGCTGGGAAGTCGGCATGATCCCAGGGCCGACAAGCGAGCCGGCCCAGTTGGCGACGGCGTTGGAAATGAAAGGGTTGTTCGTCGCCAGATAGCGGGCGCGACCGCGAAGGCTCGCCCCGGCGGCTGCCACTTCCGGGTTGATCCGATGGAATGTGCCCATGCCCCAGCCGCGCCGGCCGCCCGCCGCGCCATCGAAACGGCGCACGTGCTGCGGCCGCGTCTCGCGGCGGAAGAGGCGGTCAAAGAAGGCCATCGTCAGTTGATCGTGCGCCGGGTGCGAGGATGGATGCGATCAAGAACGCCGGTCAAATCGACCGAAAAGTAGGACCGCTTTTCGTAGTCGCCGACGGTGTACTCCCAAGCCGTCGCCTCGCCTCGCTCGATGGCGTGGAGACGACCGGTCTTGGTCAAGCGGCCGTTGCGGGCGAGCACCCAGAGTTCCGCATACCAGTCGCGCGCGCCTTGTTCGTACTGGCGAATGATATGCATCCCTGGAGTGGGTGCGGGAGGCTTCGAACCTTCGTAGTCGTCGCGCCGCCAGACATTGAACAAGCGACTAACGGCGAGCGCGGAATCCGTGTCGGCAACGCCCATTTCGCCCATGCGGATCAGCATTTCGGCGACAAGACACTGGTCCGGGAGATACAAAAACGACTGCCGTCCTTCTGTCTCTTTCGCGACCGGCTTCAAGTAGCTTTGCTTGTGATAATGGCGGACCAGACCGACGATTTTTTCGAGGTCGCGACCGGTCGGGGTGAGCGCCTTCGCGATGTCCCCGACCGTAAGCAGGTCGCCGGGATTTTTGCGCACTTCGCGGGGCATGAAAATATTCACGAGCGTGACTCCTAGCTTCAGGATGACCGCATCATACTCGGAGTCACGCCACGGTTGCAAGTGGAAATGATAGTGATTTCAATGACTACCAGCGGTTGACAATGCGCACGAGGGTTGACCGGGAGGCCGACTCCGGGTATTCCTTGCTTGCCGTCGGTCGTGGCAGCCGGCGGTCCCATGACTGGCCGGGCGGGCGACTGCCCGGCCTTTTGTCCAAAGGACGGATGATGGACGCGAACACATTCCGAGGATTGGCCTTGGCCGGGACGGCGTGTCTCGGCGGCGCGGGAGGCCGCACGTCGAGCGCATCGGCGGTCACACGCTCGGCACGCGCGCGGCGTCGGTCATTCGAGCGGGAAGTCCGCAAGCTCTTCGCTGCTTATGAGCGCGAGCATGGTGTCGCAGTCCCGTGGCACTTGACCGACGACGAGGTCAGGGAATGGCGCGACCGTGATCCGGCCTTCGCGGCGCTGGTCGAGAAGATCGACGACCTTCGCTGCAAATGGCTCGGCTGATTATTCGAGAATCGTCCCGCCATCGCGGGACCAGACCATGGCCCAAAACGAGGCTTATCCCGTTGTCCCAGGTCGCCCTAAATGTGGTATCTTGACCCGGATGGGCTGCCGGAACGGTGGCTATGACGGGACAGCCGAT
>NZ_JAZHLJ010000100.1:0-10836 GCF_036549495.1 Aurantimonas sp. C2-5-R2 | reverse complement strand
ATGAGGCACGGCACCGGGATATCCGGCGCAACCCTCGAAACCTGCATACTGTGAGACGGGTCGCCCTATCTCAGGCGAACATGTGGTCTAGCAGGCTTGATCGTGATCCGTCAATTCAAGCTGCCTGGGGGCTGGTGGGGGCGGCGTCCGCTATCGTCTCCAATCGGTCGAGCCGTTGTGCCAATTCCTGCACGGCCCGGACCAGCGGGGCGATGAACTCGCTGTAGTCGAGCAGATGTTCGGCGGGCGCATCGGGCTGCCTGATCGACGTATCCTTGTAGCCGCCGAAATCAATGCCGAGCGCCGACGCGGCCGTGGCGACCTCCTGGGCGATCAGGCCCTGATGCGAACGCGAAGGCTCGTCACCCGGTATGATGATCGGTGCGCCTTTCCCTCCGTCGATGGCGACGTTTTCGGATCGATCGGGAGCGGCGTTCCACCGATAGGCCACCGGATTCAGCCGCTGGACGAAGTCGAGGCCGAGAGATGGTCCGAGGACCGTCTTCAGGTCGCGGTCCGAGGTCTGGGTAAGCGACGTGCAGCGGACGGCCCCCTCTACGTCGAGGGCGAAGCCGGCCGTGACGCTCGTCCGATGGATACCGACGCCGCCCCCATATTCGTTCAGCGCGAGCGCGTTCCCCGCCGTCAGGGCTGCATTGCGGGCGAAAATCGAGGCGCTTGGCCCGTTCGTCGCGGTCATATCCAGACGCATATCGCCGGTCGTGGAGGTATGGAAGAAGCCGAACGATCCGCCGGCCGAGGCAATCATGGAGCCGCCTGGGGCGCCAAAGGTGATCGGGCCGCCGAGTGGCTGGATCGCAAGCGTCCGCTGTGCCACGCCAGTCTGGAGAGCGCCGATAAATCCGTATTCGTCAGTGACGTCGTATCCGATCACGACTCCGGAAGGCGTCCCGTCGCCGACGTCGAAATCGCCCCCGGTGACGATCACTCGGCCATCGATCGCCAACCGCGTCGTGCCGCCGGTGTCAGGTAGGTCCATCATTCCGTCGCCGCGCGCCACCATGGCGCTTTGCCAAGCCAGGCCATCAATGCTCGTCTTGAGCCGCCAGGCGTCATCGCCGGTCAGGCCCATCTCCGCCCGACCGGAATAGCCGGTCTGGAACAGCACGGACGCGGTGTCCACAGCGGTCGCCTTGTTGACCGTGAGCCGATGATCGGCGCCGGCATTGTCGAACAGGACGGCTCCCGATTTCACCGTCAGGCGATTCGTTGCGTCGGGGACCGTATTGATGCCAAGCCGCGGAAACTCCGCGGACGGGGCGGTCCAGTCGCCTTGCGTGTAGACCAGGATGTTGCCTTCGGCTTCGACCCACACGCGCCAGCCTTCGGCGGGCGGATAGAATATCCAGGCGTTATCCTGCCAGGCCGCGACCTGCCCGACCTTGCCGGTCCATTGCAAGAGCGCGTCGGGACCCACGATGTGGCGGTCCCCCGCCGCGAGCTGTGTGGGCGGCGCCTGGCGTGTCCGGTCGATGACGGAGAGATGAACCAGCGCGTCGAGAATCGTCAATGCGTCATTGTGGGTGACGTGCTTCTGCGACTGCGCCGCGGCGAGATAGGGAAGGGAGAGATGAGGGGTATCGTCCATGCCATGGGTCCTTCGGCGAAATCGGTGGCCTCATGGTAACGGCGCCCGCACGGACGGGGATAAATCCGGCACGCGGACACGGTCGAATCGGCACGAGGGCGACCACTCGCGAGATGCCGGATCGCGAAGTTCCCGCGGGGTCGAAAATCGCCGTCGGGGATCGTCCCGAGGCAACTTGCCAATGCTGCCCGTCGGCTATAGTGGTCGCGGCGCTGGCGGGACGGATCGAGCCGATGCCGGCCCTGTGGACAGGAGTAACTGATGGCGTTGCCAAGCATTGCCGACGTGCGTGTCGGTATCGTCGGCCTGGGATATGTGGGGCTTCCGCTTGCCGTGCACATGGCACAGCATTTCCCCGTCATCGGCTTTGATATCGACGGAGCCCGGATCGCGGAATTGCAAGCCGGGCCGGATCGCGGAATTGCAAGCCGGGGTGGATCGCACGCGCGAAATAACGGCCGAAGAGTTTTCGGCGACGCGGCACCTCGAGCTGTCAGCCGACTTGAAGGATCTTCAGAAGGCGAATTTCTACGTTGTTACGGTGCCCACTCCGATCAACGAGGCGCTGCAGCCGGACCTGCGCGCCCTGGAGAGGGCTTCGGAGACGGTCGGCAAGGTGCTCAAGCCAGGTGACGTCGTCGTCTATGAATCGACCGTCTATCCGGGCGTCACCGAAGACGTCTGCGTGCCGATCCTGGCGCGGCATTCCGGCCTGGTCTTCAACCGGGATTTCTTCGCCGGCTATTCGCCCGAGCGCATCAATCCCGGCGATCACCAGCATCGGCTGCCAGATATCGTCAAGGTGACTTCGGGCTCCACCCCGGAGGTCGCTGATCTCGTCGACGCGGTCTATGCGCGCGTCGTGACCGCCGGCACCCACAAGGCCCGTTCGATCAAGGTCGCCGAAGCGGCGAAGGTGATCGAGAACATCCAGCGTGACGTGAACATCGCCCTCATCAACGAGCTGGCGCAGCTCTTCAAGAAAATGGGCATGGAAACGCGGGATGTTCTGGCCGCCGCCGGGACCAAATGGAATTTCCACGGCTACCAGCCGGGCCTGGTCGGCGGCCACTGTATCGGGGTCGATCCCTACTATCTGACCCACAAGGCGCAGTCGATCGGTTTCCATCCCGAGATGATCCTGGCCGGACGGCGCATCAATGATGGAATGGCCTCGTGGGTGGCGCTCGACGTGGTCAAGACGATGCTCAAGCGCAGGCTCGAGGTGGGCACCGCGAAAATCCTGGTGCTCGGTCTGACCTTCAAGGAAAATTGCCCGGACATCCGCAACACCAAGGTGGCCGACCTCGTCGAGGAACTGGGCGCGATGGCGCGCGAGGTGATCGTCCACGATCCATTCGCCGACGCGGAGGAGGTTCGGAAAGAGTATGGGATAGATCTCGTCCGGGAAATTCCGGAAGGCCGCTTCGAAGCGATCGTCCTCGCGGTTCGCCACCAGCAGTTCTGCGACATGGGCAGCGAGCGGCTGCGCGCCATGCTCGTCCCGGACGGCGTCCTCTATGACCTCAAGCAGATTCTGCCGTCTGATGACACCGATGCGCGCCTTTGAACGGGTGACGGTCATCGGCGTCTACGCTCGAAACGGAGTATAGCAGCATGAAGGTCTTGGTTACGGGAGCGGCGGGCTTCATCGGCTCGCAGACGGCGCAGGTGTTGCTGGCACGCGGCGATGAGGTCGTAGGCGTCGACAATCTGAACGATTATTACGACGTCAATCTGAAGCGCGCCCGTCTAGCGCGGCTGGAAGGCCACGCCAATTTCCACTTCGTCAAGGCCGACCTGGCCGATCGTCGGGCGATCGATGCGGTGTTTGCCGAGCACAAGCCGCAACGCGTGGTCAATCTCGCCGCGCAGGCGGGCGTGCGCTACGCGTTCGAAAATCCGCACAGCTATGTCGATTCCAATCTGGTGGGCTTCCTCCACATTCTGGAAGGCTGTCGCCACCACGACGTCGAACATCTCGTCTATGCCTCGTCGAGCTCGGTCTACGGCGCCAACACGTCGATGCCGTTCAGCGTCCACGACAATGTCGATCATCCGCTCAGCCTCTATGCCGCCACCAAGAAGGCGAACGAGTTGATGGCACATTCCTATTCCCATCTGTACGACCTGCCGGTCACAGGCCTGCGTTTCTTCACCGTCTACGGGCCATGGGGGCGCCCGGACATGTCGCTGTTCATGTTCACGAAGCGGATTTTCGCGGGCGAGCCGATCGACGTCTTCAACCATGGTGAGCATTCGCGCGACTTCACCTATGTCGACGACATCGTCGAGGGGGTGGTGCGCACGATGGATCTGGTCGCTTCGCCCAACGCGGACTGGAGCGGCGAACGTCCGGACCCCGGAACCTCGCTCGCTCCCTATCGGCTGTACAATATCGGCAACAACCAGCCGGTCGAGTTGATGTATTTCATCGAATGCATCGAAAAGGCCGTGGGAAAGCCGGCCATCAAAAACATGCTTCCGCTGCAGGCAGGCGATGTTCCGCATACCTATGCGGATGTCGACGCGCTCGTGGAGGATGTCGGTTTCCGTCCCAAGACGCCGATCGAGGAAGGCATCAACCGCTTCGTCGATTGGTACAGAGATTTTTATGACGCGAGCTGAAGCGCGAGGCAAATCCGCGGCGGAATAGGACGGACGTGCGAAGCATCGCCACAACAGAAACGGCGGACGAAGGCGCGCACCTCGCGGATTCGCGCCGCGGCTCCCGGCCCAAGCTGCTTTTGGTGGTCACCGAAGAATGGTATTTCGTCTCCCATAGACTTGCGTTCGCGGTGGCGGCGCGCGCGGCCGGATACGACGTCGGGGTCGCGACGCGGGTCGACCGTCATGGCGCGGTCATACGCGATGCGGGCATCAGTCTATTTCACGTCGATTTCGACCGCAGTGGCATGCGTCCCTTGCGGGAAATCTCCACCATCGCGGCGCTCTTTGCCCTGTACCGGCGGGAGGCGCCGGATATCGTCCACCACGTCGCTATGAAGCCGGTGATCTACGGATCGTTCGCGGCAAGGGCGGCCGGCGTGCCGGGGGTGGTGAATGCGCTCGGCGGTCTGGGCTTCGTGTTTTCCTCCACCACCCTCCGGGCCCGGACCATGCGCCTTTTGGCGCGCCCTGCCCTCAAGTTTGCGTTGAGCGGATGGAACGCGCGACTGATCCTGCAGAATAGCCACGACAAACAGACGGTTCTTCGGGCCGGCTTGGCCAGGCCCGAGCAGATTCGGCTCATCCGTGGAGCCGGCGTCGACCCGGCCCTCTATTCAACATCCGACGTGGCCGCACAGCCCCCCTTGATCATTTTGCCGGCGCGGCTGCTTCGCGAAAAGGGTGTTGGCGAGTTCGTCGGGGCGGCGCGGCTGTTGCGGGCACGGGGCGTCGAGGCGCGCTTCGCACTGGTCGGCAGGCCTGATTCGATGAATCCGGCCAGCTTTTCCGCCAAAGACGTCGCCGGTTGGGTGGCGGATGGACTGGTTGAGGCCTGGGGATGGCGTGAGGATATGCCCGCCGTGTTCGCCAGGGCACAGATCGTCTGCCTGCCGACCTACCACGAAGGCTTGCCGAAATCGCTGCTGGAGGCGGCCGCCAGCGGCTGCGCGATCGTCGCGACGGACATTCCAGGTTGCAGGGAACTCGTCAGTCACGGCAAGACCGGCCTGCTCGTTCCGCCAAAGGAGGTCGAACGACTCGCCGATGCGTTGGAGGAGCTTATCCGCGACCCGGCCATGAGAGCGCGCCTGGGAGGCGCGGCGCGGGAGATGCTCGGCGACTTCACCTTGGACTGCGTGACCGCTCAAACGATGGATATTTATGCAGAAGTGGCGAATGGATAACGGAAAGTGGTCCGGGATGGATATGAGCCTCAGCAGGTTATTGCCCGTTGCTGTGAGTCGGCGAATGGGGGAACCCGGGTCTTCCTCCCGTCAATCTCATCCACTCGCCGCGCACGGTCAAGAGAGGCGACCTCGCTCGACGGCGACGCCGGACCTCGTGCCAGGTCATAAGGCCCGGCGCGAGGGTCGCGCCCGAGAGGGCCGCCGCGATTCCATCCGTTTGTGGGGGGGCGGGTGGATCAGAGAACCCCGTCGGCGGCGAGACGACGCAGCTTCTCCTGCGTCGTCAGCGGCGAACTCCAGCCAAGGATGTCTTTCAACGGTTGCGTTTCCAGCACAAACGGCGCCGTTGCGGCACGCCAGACCGTGTCCTTTCCCATCGCGCCTATCCATCGTTGCAGAACGCCCACCGGCGCCGGAAGANATGTCTTTCAACGGTTGCGTTTCCAGCACAAACGGCGCCGTTGCGGCACGCCAGACCGTGTCCTTTCCCATCGCGCCTATCCATCGTTGCAGAACGCCCACCGGCGCCGGAAGAAGAAGCGGCGCGCGGCCCCAGCCGGTGCGGAGCGCACGCACGATTCCTGCCGGGGTGACAGGTCCCTCGTCGGCGACCAGGAGCGTCGTTCCGGCTGCGGCGGGGACATCAAGAGATGCGGCGATCACCTGTGCCAGATGATCGACGGCCACCAAGCTGCGCGGCCCACCCAGCCCCTCTAGCGGCAGGGGCACCGGCATTTTGGCGAGCTTGACCAGAACCGCGACGTTGCCCCTCCCGCCGGCCCCGTAGACGGGGGCAGGACGGAGCACGCATCCCTCCGTGTCGGTGCCGGACAAGCTGCTCCAGAAGGCGGCTTCCGCCTCCGCCTTGGAGATGGCGTAAGGACTGACCGGAGCGAGTGGATCCGATGCCGAGACGCTCTTGTCCGCCGAGGGTCCATGGACGTTGGCGCTGCTGACGAAGATCATGCGGCGGACGCGCTCGCGCGCGCCTCGCCGCGCCAGAGCAGCGGTCGCCTCGACATTGGCGTGGCGCAGGGCGGCAAGGTCGCCGCTTTGCGGTTCGCTTCGTGACGGGTTGAGTGCCCCCAGATGGATGACGGCGTCGGTGCCTTCTGGCCATGCCTTCCATGCCTCGATCTCGGCGAGATCAGCCGGACCCATCACCGCGTCCGTCCGGTCCTCGGGCGCAATGCCGCGCGACAGCGCCAGCACGCGATGTCCCTGTTCGTTCAGTTTCGCCGCGACATGTCGTCCAACGAAGCCGCCGGCGCCGGTCATGAGGATCTGCATTGTTCCTATCTTCATCCCGCAAAACAGGCGCGAAAAATACCGCGTTCGGCATCGGTGAAGAGCCGTTCGACACGGCTTCTCCCTCCCGGCAGGAAGCGCAACCAGTCTTTTATTTTCCCGTCATGCATCCGCATTTCGTGCTTTCCCTGCCGTAAGCGGCAGCAGCTTACCGGGGTCCAATCCGCGGACCGATGTCGATCTTGATGCGTGGAATTGATCTTGGCAAGAACGTATGCAACCCCGTCGGGCTCGACGAGACCGGCGCTGCCGTCTTGCGGCGGCGGCTTCGTCGCGACGGCGTTGTGAAGTTTGTCGTGAAGCTGCCTTCCTGCATCGCAGCGATGGAAGCGTGCTGCAGCGCCTATCATCTCGGGGGCGTGCTTGGATCTTCTGCCGCCCCACGGCCTGTTGATAGCGAACGAAACGAGCCCGCCCGCACACGCGGACCAAGCCGTATGTCCATCGTGCTGGCCGGTCTGCTGACCCCGCCCGAGATCCGCCGGCTCCTCGCCCGCCTCGTTCCAACGAGACCGCCACCCGACAGCTTCGTATGGGCCTGGCCGCGATGGCGAAGAAGCCAACAAGCCATCGCAGCCCTCGCACACCGGACAGCACGCTGGCATGCGCAACTGTGGTCCTTTCCGGGGCGACCGAGCTTGCCTTGACATTGCCTGACGTTCGCGCAATCGACGCCCGAAACGGGTCCGGCGGCTCGCCTGCGAAAGTTCTGCCTTGAAGATCAACTACTACGTCATCAATCTGGATCGGTCGCCGGATCGTCGTGCCGCGATTAGCGCCGATGCAGCCGCCGTGGGTATCGACCTGATACGGGTGAAGGCGGTCGATGGGAAGACCGTGGCGCCGGAGGCGCGCGATAACCTCGACGTGAGGGGATTTCGCCGGCTCCATGGCAAGATTCCAATGGATGGCGAATATGGCTGCTATCAAAGCCATATCGACGTGTTCGATATCTTTTTGGCCAGCGACGCCGACATCGCGGTGATTTTTAAGGACGATGCTCAGCTGACGCCGGCGCTTCCTCCAGCCCTGGAAGAGATCCTCGCCCTCGACGATTGGGATGTCGTGATGCTTATGCACCATCGTCTCCCGGTATTTCGCGGGCATCGCTCGATCGGGGATGGGCGCCTTCTGGGCGTGGCTTTGTTCGGTCCGACGGGCAGTTCGGCCGCCTATGTCGTCAACCGACGTGGGGCGAAGGCGCTACGGCGCGGGCTTGTTCCAATGCGCCTTCCCTACGACGTTGCCTTGGAGCGCGGTTGGGCGCTCGGCGTCAGGGTGCGACATGTTAAACCCGACCTGGTCGCGGGCAATCCGCAAACCCGCGGGAGCCTGATTGGCGGGCGCAAGAAATACGCGACCATGAAGCTGGCACCGTGGCGACGTCTGTCGACATTGCTGTTCCGCGCTGGAGAACTGGTGCGGCGCGCGCATTCTGGCCTCACCGCCCGGGCCGACCAATGATCAAACGATGGCTCCTGGCACGGCGGTCCTTTGATTCGTCGCTGCTGACGTTGGCGATCGCCCTTCTTGCGATCGGAAATCCGATCGCCAAGGGAGCCTTTCTCTTCTTCGCCCTGATCGGCGCCAATTTGGGCTTTGCCCGGCATCGGACCTGGCGCTATGCCGACACGGCCTTTTGCGCTGCGATCATCGCCTATGCGAGCTGGTCGATCGGGCTCATGGTGTTGCGGAACGAACTCGTAGACGGCAACCGTATGTTCTCCTACAGCCTCATCATGCTCGGCTTTGTCTTCCTGCCGCTGTCGATCAGTCTGGTGCGAGAGCCGCTGGACGCGCTGATCCTCGGCTCGCGGGCGGCCATTCTCGCCGTCCTGGCTTTGATTCCCTTCGACCCAATGGTCATCGGCGGCCGGATCGATCTTGGCGGCAACGCCGCGATCCTTGCCTTTCTGGCCGCGACGGCCGGTCTTGCCGCCCGGCTGGACGCCCGACGCCCAGCCTCTCTTCTTCCCAACAGCCGACTCTGGTTCTACCTCTCCTTTGTGCCGGTCCTGCTATCGGGCACCCGAGCGGCGTGGCTCGTCTATCTGCTGATTGCGCTGTTCGACGGTCTGGAGCTGATTCGGCACTGGCGCAAAATTCCGTTTCGGATGCGTTGGCTGGCGCTTCCGATTGCGGCCGCTCTGATCGTCGCGGCCGTGCCGGCGAGTTCGATCATCGTGCAGCGCATCGACGCGGGCGTGACCGAGTTGCAGAGACTGGACGAGACCGGCGTCGCCATGGGATCGATGGACGTCCGTATAGTGATGTGGGCGGGAGCCTTCGATGTCGTGTCCAAACACCCGATCGCCGGCGTCGGCGGGATGGAACGGATAGACGCGGTCGCTGCCGCCGTCGCGCCCGCAAACGAGGCCGTCGTGGCTCAATACACGCACCTTCACAATCTGTTCGTCGACGAGGCGGCGTCCAACGGTCTGGTCGGGCTGGCGCTGCTGATCGCGATCTTCGCGGTCTTTCTCATCCGCGTCACGCGATCTTCGCCCAGCCACCTCGTGCCGGAGACCTCCTATGCCTTCGTCCTTCTGGTCGTCACCTTCGGATCGTTCCACGGCGTTCTACTGAACGAGTGGATGATCCTGTCGATCTTTTCCTTCATGACCCTCATCCTTGTCGCGATCCGCCGGGATGCGTTCCAAAGCGGGTATCGTAGCAGTAACGCTGAAAATGGCGGCTGAAGCTGCCTGTGGCTTCGTGATCCAGAGTCTCCGGCGCGCCCGCAGGACATGGCACGACGGGGACTTCGTTTCGGTCTGCCGCCGAGGCTGGACGATCATGGATGGAGCGGCGGTTCTTGATGGTGTCGCGGGAGGGGCGAGCGCGCAGCGGCCGACGTCGCGGCCGCCGCCTGACCAGATAGCGCCACAGCTTCTCCGGCTGTTGAGCAGCGCGGTAGATGAAGGCGTAGATCGTCTCGGTGACAAGAGTGCGCAGCTTCGGCTCGGTGTTTCGCTTGAGCCAGCCGGCGATCTGCTCGGGCGACCAGCCCTCGGCGAGGCGGTCGGTCACGAACTGGCGCAATCTTCTGTCGCACTCGAGTATGGCGTCACGCCGCCGTCGCTCGAGATAGGCTCCGTCGGCCTGACGCTGCGAATATCCGCCACATGGGAGACGGTTTCGGCGCAGCTCCCGGCTGATCGTGGCGGGGGAACGCCCGAGCGCCCTGGCCATGGAATTTCCCGAGGCCCCGGCGGCCTTCAGCGCGGCAAGCTGCTCCCTTTCCCAGGTGGAAAGGTGCGAATAGGATGGCACGGCAACACTCCCGAATGGTCTAGACGCCTGCCGATACCACGTCGGCGAGGGGGTGTTGCACCTCGTGCTGGAACTCAGGGCCGCTTCTGACCGTTTCAGCGAAAGCCTCCGCCAGCCGGCGCAGATCGACCAAATCCTGCCTCGTGGCGTTCGCGATGATCAGGGGCACAGCGCTGCGCTCGAGCGTCACACGCACATTCCGCAAGTCACTGCGGTCGACGGGATCGGGATCGCTGATCCGGATTCCGAAATTGTGCCGGTGCTCGACCAGCTTCATCGCCTTCAGCTGCGACAGGGCTTGGCGCACATGGAACTGGCTCGTTCCGTATGTCTCCTGCAACTCGGCAAGCTTCAGGCGTTGGCCGAATTCGTAGCAGCCATGCTTGATGTCGTCGCAGAGCTGTCGGACCAGGTCGTCGACCTGCTCAGCGGATTCCCTGGATTTCGGCATTCGCTTCCCGGTTTCTCGTCGCCGCGCCACGCCGCAAGGCGAGCACACAGCCATCTGCCAATCTGCCGTCTCATACCCGATGTGTCCAAGCGACACATCGTCAGTTTCAGTTTTATGTCTGTCCGAAGAGCAGCGGGGGAGCCGCAAAATGCTCGTCCCGTTCCGGCCCCGCCCAGACCGCTGACAGCGGGATCATATGGGCGAGGTTGAGCGTCGAAACCGGGGGCTGGCGGACATTGGCGTAAACATGGCCGGGAGGCGCCGATTCCGAGTTGGGACCAGGCGTCGTCGGAGAACTGGCTCGGCCGCTGGGCAATGAACCTGATGCTGATCAACGT